>NZ_JBHWBP010000060.1:0-32566 GCF_042735575.1 Streptomyces sp. NPDC059564
CCGCACGCGGTGCGCCCCGTAGGCGCGTCCGAGGGAGCCCGGGCCCGGGTCCGCGCGCGCCGCACCGATGAGTTCCGGCCCGGCCGGGAGTCTGAACGGTGCAAGGCGAACGAGCGCCTACCCCAAGGAGCGCAGTGCCATGGGCAAGCTGACCCTGACCACCTTCCTCACCCTCGACGGCGTCATGCAGGCCCCCGGCGGGCCCGAGGAGGACCCCGACGGCGGCTTCGCCTACGGCGGCTGGGTCGCGCCCTTCGCCGACGAGGGCATGGGGGAGTTCATCACCGAGGTGTTCGACCGCGCCGGCGCCTTCCTCCTCGGCCGCCGGACCTACGAGATCTTCGCCGGCTACTGGCCGCGCCACGACGACCCGGCCGACCCGATCGCGGGCCCCCTCAACCGGTTGCCGAAGTACGTGGCCTCCACCACCCTCAAGGAACCCTCCTGGGCCGGCACCACGGTGGTGGACGGGGAACAGCTCCAGTCGGAGGTGGTCCGGGCCAAGGACGCCACCGACGGGGAGCTCCAGATCCACGGCAGCGGACAACTGGCCCAGTGGCTCCTCGCGCGGGACCTCGTCGAAGAGCTGAACCTGCTGGTCTTCCCCGTCTTCCTCGGTGGGGGCCGGCGCCTGTTCCCGACCGGCGGACTCCCGACGGCCTTCGAACTGACCGCCTCCCGGATCACCTCGAGCGGGATCGCCGCGCACACGTACCGGCCGACGGGCCGGGCCTCCTTCGGCACCGTGGGCGACTGAGGCGCGGGAGGCCCCGGCGGCGGCCCCGGAAACGGGTCGACCGGGAAGATCGACTCGGCTACGGTGAGCCCGCATCCGTGCGAGCCACCGCCGTCTCCACGTCCTTCCCGCCGTCGGAGCCGCCCCGGTGTCCACCCTCGCCGCCCCCGCCCCCGCCCTCGCCCCCCGCCGGGCCTGGCTCGCGGACCTGCCCGTCCTGCTCGTCGCCGTCGTCTGGGGCGGCAGCTACCTCGCCGCCAAGGGGATCACCACCGCGCACACCGTGATCGCGGTGCTCGTGCTGCGCTTCGCGCTCGTCCTGCCCGTCCTCGTCCTCGCCGGATGGCGGCGGCTGCGCGCGCTGAGCCCAGCCCAGCTGCGCGGGGCCGGGGTGCTGGGCCTCGTCCTCGGCGGGATCTTCCTGCTGGAGACCTACGGGGTGGTGCACACCTCCGCCACCAACGCCGGGCTGATCATCAGCCTGACCATGATCTTCACCCCGCTCGCGGAGTCCGCCGTACGGCGCACCGCCCCCTCGGCCGCCTTCCTCGGCGCCGCCGCCGTCTCCGTCGCCGGAGTCGTGCTGCTCACCCAGGGCGCCGGGTTCACCGCCCCCGGCCTGGGCGACCTGCTGATCCTCGGCGCGGCCCTCGCCCGGACCCTGCACGTCCTGCTGATGGCCCGGATCAAGGCCGTCCAGGACGCCGACTCGCTCTCCCTGACCACCGTCCAGCTCGGCGGCGCCGTCCTGCTCTTCGCCGCCCTCGCCGCCTTCCCGGGGACGGGCGCCACGCCCTGGGCGGCCGCGGCGGACTTCGGCCCCGCCGAGTGGGCCGGGCTCGCGTTCCTGTCCGTCCTCTGCACCCTCTTCGCGTTCTTCGTGCAGATGTGGGCCGTACGAAGGACCTCGCCCTCCCGGGTCAGCCTGCTGCTCGGCACCGAACCGCTGTGGGCGGCCGGCGCGGGCATCGCCATCGGCGGCGAGCACCTCGGCCCCCTCGGCCTCGCGGGCGTGGCCATGGTCCTGGCCGGCACCGCCTGGGGCCGCCGCGCCGCGGGCTGAACGGCCGAACGACTGAACGGATGAACGGCCGAACGATGGCCGGGAAACGCCTCCTCCGGGCTTGATCACCGGCCCTACTGTGATCCGCATGCCCGCCCTAGAGATCCGGGAGCTCGTCCATCCGTACGGGGCGGCGCTCCCGCCGGGACCGCTCGCACGCCTCCGCGACCCGGAACGCGGCCAGCCCCTCCCGGCCGTCGCAGGGGTTGGGTCCCTCGCCGCGCACCAGGCTGACGAAGGCCCCCAGCTCGGCCTCGTAGGCGGGCCCGAACCGCTCCAGGAACCCGGTCCACGGCTTGCTCGCCGGGGGCGGGCCGTTCGGCTCCGTCGAGGCGATCGGCGTACGGTCGTCCAGCCCGGAGGTGACCTGGTCCAGCTCCCCGGCCAGCTCCATCCGTACGTCGTACCCGGCGCCGTTGCACCGGGTGGCGGTACTGGTGACCAGCGTCCCGTCGTCGAGGGTGAGCAGAGCCGCCGCCGTGTCCACGTCGCCCGCCTCCCGGAACCGGGCCGGGCCCGCGTCCGAACCGGCCGCGTACACCTCGACGGGCTCGTGCCCGGTCACCCAGCGGACCATGTCGAAGTCGTGCACCATGCAGTCCCGGTACAGCCCGCCGGAGCCCGCGAGGTACGCGGCGGGCGGCGGAGCGGCGTCGGCCGTCATCGTCCGTACGGTGTGCAGCCGCCCCAGCGCACCCGAACGGACCAGTTCCCGGGCGGTGCGGCAGCCCGCGTCGAAGCGGCGCATGAAGCCCAGCTGGAGGGTCCCCCCGACGGACTCCACCTCGCGCAGCACCGCCAGGGTGCGCTCCAGGTCCGGGGCCAGGGGCTTCTCGCAGAACACCGGCAGCCCGCCGCGCACCGCCCGTACGACCAGCTCGGCGTGCGCCCCGGTGGCGCAGGCCACGACCAGCGCGTCCACGCCCCAGGTGAAGACCTGTTCGACGGAGGGCGCGGCGGTGGCCCCCAGCCGGTCCGCGAGCCGCGCGGCCCGCCCCGGGTCGGCGTCGGCCAGCAGCAGCGAACCGGCGTCCGGCCGACGGGCCAGGGCCGCCGCGTGGAAGGAGCCGATCCGGCCCGTTCCGATGAGCCCGATGCGCATGCACTCAACCTGGCCCCGTCCGGGGGAGCTGTCAATCTGCCCCGCTCTGTCCCGGGAAGGCCACGATGGTGGCGGCGGCCCCCGATGGGCCCGCCAGGTCCGCTGTGGCGGATACTGGGCGGCTGGAACCGGAAAGACCACTGTGAGTCCGGTGGCAGGTACAACGAGGGAAGGGCGCGGCGACGTGGCTAGGGTTCGGACAGGGGTACGCGTCGTGGGCGCCGTGCTCGCGGTGGTACTGGGAGCCTCCCTCGCGGGCTGCAGCAGCACGGGCGGCAAGCGCGCCGAGGAGCGGGCGAAGGCCGCCGAGGCGGGCCGGCCCGCCGTGTCCACGCCGCGCTGGACCTTCGCGATGGTGACCCACGCGGGCGACGGCGACACCTTCTGGGACATCGTCCAGAAGGGTGCCAAGGAGGCCGCGGCGAAGGACAACATCAACTTCGTGTACGCGCACGACGACCAGGCGCAGCAGCAGGCCCAGTTCGTGCAGAACGCGATCGACCAGAAGGTCGACGGGATCGTCGTCAGCCTCGCCAAGCCCGAGGCCCTCAAGGACGTCATCGGCAAGGCCGTCAAGGCCGGCATCCCCGTCATCACGGTCAACTCCGGATCCGCCCAGTCGGCCGAGTACGGCGCCCTGACCCACATCGGCCAGGACGAAGCGATCGCGGGCGAGGCGGTCGGCACCGAGCTGACCAAGCGCGGCCGCAAGAAGGCCGTCTGCGTCCTGCACGAGCAGGGCAACGTCGGCCACGAGCAGCGCTGCGCCGGGGCGAAGAAGTCCTTCGGCGGCAGCATGGAGAACCTCTACGTCGAGGGCACGAACATGCCCTCCGTACAGGCCGCCATCCAGGCGAAGCTGCAGGCCGACCCCTCCGTCGACGCGATCGTCACCCTCGGCGCCCCCTTCGCCCCCACCGCCGTCAAGGCGAAGGACGCGGCGGGCAGCAAGGCCGAGGTCGACACCTTCGACCTCAACGAGTCCGTCGCCCGCGACCTGAAGTCCGGCGCCCTCGGCTTCGCCGTGGACCAGCAGCCCTACCTCCAGGGCTACGAGGCCATCGACCTGCTGTGGCTCTACCGCTACAACGCGGACGTCCTCGGCGGCGGCCGCCCGGTGCTGACCGGGCCGCAGATCGTCACCAAGGACGAGGCCGCCAAGCTGGAGGAGTTCATCAAGCGGGGCAGCCGATGAGCGCCGGCTCCGCCACCGCCGACGAACGGCTCGCGCCGACCTCGTACGTCCGCAAGCTCCTCGGGCGCCCCGAGCTGGGTGCCGTCGTCGGGGCGGCCGCCGTCTTCGTCTTCTTCTCCTTCGCCGCCCCCAGCTTCCTGCAGGCCTCCAGCCTGAGCACGATCCTGTACTCGGCCTCCACCATCGGGATCATGGCCGTCCCCGTGGCGCTGCTGATGATCGGCGGCGAGTTCGACCTCTCCGCCGGCGTCATGGTCACCACCTCGGCGCTGGTCGCCTCGATGTTCAGCTACCAGATGACCGCCAACGTATGGGTGGGCGTCGGGGTGTCGCTGCTGGTCACCCTGGCCATCGGCTTCTTCAACGGGTTCATGCTGACCCGCACCAGACTGCCGAGCTTCATCATCACGCTCGGCACCTTCCTGATGCTGACCGGCCTGAACCTCGGCTTCACCAAGCTGATCAGCGGCTCCGTCTCCACCAAGACGATCGCCGACATGGAGGGCTTCTCCTCCGCCCGGGCCCTGTTCGCCTCGCAGTGGAACATCGGCTCGGTCACCCTCAAGGTCACCATCCTGTGGTGGTTCGCCCTGGTCGCCGTCGCCACCTGGATCCTGCTGCGCACCCGCGCCGGGAACTGGATCTTCGCCGTGGGCGGCGGGGCCGACGCGGCCCGCGCCACCGGCGTCCCCGTCGTCAAGACGCGGATCGGCCTCTACATGGGCGTCGCGCTGTGCGCCTGGATCTCCGGGCAGCACATCCTGTTCTCCTTCGACGTCGTCCAGTCGGGCGAGGGCGTCGGCAACGAGTTCCTGTACATCATCGCGGCGGTCATCGGTGGCTGTCTGATGACCGGAGGCTACGGCTCCGCCATCGGCTCGGCCGTGGGCGCCTTCATCTTCGGCATGACCAGCAACGGCATCGTGTACGCGCAGTGGAACCCGGACTGGTTCAAGTTCTTCCTCGGCGCCATGCTCCTGCTGGCGACGCTGCTCAACGCATGGGTCCGCAAGCGGGCGGAGGCGACCAAGTGACCACCAAGACCGCGCCCGTTCCCGAGACCGGGACCGCCCTGGTCAAGCTGACCGACGTCAGCAAGTACTACGGCAGCATCCGCGCCCTCCAGGGGGTCTCCCTGGAGGTCTCGGCCGGCGAGATCACCTGTGTGCTCGGCGACAACGGCGCCGGCAAGTCCACCCTCATCAAGATCATCGCGGGGCTGCACCGGCACGACGCCGGCTCCTTCGAGATCGAGGGGGAGGAGACCGTGCTCGCCAACCCGCGCGCGGCCCTCGACCGCGGCATCGCGACCGTCTACCAGGACCTCGCCGTCGTCCCCCTGATGCCGGTCTGGCGCAACTTCTTCCTCGGCTCCGAGCCCACCAAGGGCCGCGGCCCCTTCCGCCGCCTCGACGTGGAGCTGATGCGCGAGACCACCCGCGCCGAGCTGCTGCGCATGGGCATCGACCTGCGCGACGTCGACCAGCCCATCGGCACCCTGTCCGGCGGCGAGCGCCAGTGCGTGGCCATCGCCCGCGCCGTGTACTTCGGGGCGAAGGTCCTCGTCCTGGACGAGCCCACCGCGGCCCTCGGCGTGAAGCAGTCGGGCGTGGTCCTCAAGTACGTCGCCGCCGCCCGCGACGCCGGTCTCGGCGTGGTCCTGATCACCCACAACCCGCACCACGCGTACCTGGTCGGGGACCGTTTCGTGCTCCTCAAGCGGGGCACGATGGCCGGCAGCCACACCCGGGACTCGATCACCCTGGACGAGCTCACCCGGCAGATGGCGGGCGGCTCGGAACTGGACGAGCTGAGCCACGAACTGGAGCGGGTGGCAGAATCAGGACCGGGCACCCCCGCCGGCACCGCTTCCGGCAGCCCTTCCGACTCCGCCTCCGACAGGGACGACACGACTCGATGAGCACGTACCGGGACTTCGCGCTCTCCCACCGGGGCGCGGCGCGAGGCACCGTCCTGCGGACCGTCGGGACCCGTGAGCGCCGGTCGCTGCTGACCGCCCCGCGCGTCCCGACCGTCGGCATCGACATCGGCGGCACCAAGGTGATGGCCGGCGTCGTCGACGCCGACGGGGTCATCCTGGAGAAGATCCGCACCGAGACCCCGGACAAGTCCAAGAGCCCCAAGGTCGTCGAGGACACCATCGTCGAGCTGGTCCTGGACCTCTCCGACCGGCACGACGTGCACGCGGTCGGGATCGGCGCCGCCGGCTGGGTCGACGCCGACCGCTCCCGCGTGCTCTTCGCACCCCACCTGGCCTGGCGCGACGAACCGCTGCGCGACGCGCTCCAGTCCCGGCTCGCGGTCCCGGTCATGGTCGACAACGATGCCAACACCGCCGCCTGGGCCGAGTGGCGCTTCGGCGCGGGCCGCGGCGAGGACCACCTCGTCATGATCACGCTCGGCACCGGCATCGGCGGGGCCATCCTCGAAGGCGGCCAGGTCAAGCGCGGCCGCTACGGGGTCGCCGGCGAGTTCGGCCACATGCAGGTCGTGCCCGGCGGCCACCGCTGCCCCTGCGGCAACCGAGGCTGCTGGGAGCAGTACAGCTCCGGCAACGCGCTGGTGCGCGAGGCCCGCGAGCTGGCCGCCGCCGACTCCCCGGTCGCGTACAACATCATCGCCAGGGTCGGCGGCAACGTCCAGGAGATCACCGGGCCGCTCATCACCGAGCTGGCCCGCGAGGGCGACGCCATGTGCGTCGAGCTGCTCCAGGACATCGGCCAGTGGCTCGGCGTCGGCATCGCCAACCTCGCCGCCGCCCTCGACCCGTCCTGCTTCGTCATCGGCGGCGGCGTCAGCGCCGCCGACGACCTGCTCATCGGGCCCGCCCGCGACGCCTTCCGGCGCCACCTCACCGGCCGCGGCTACCGCCCCGAGGCGCGGATCGCCAAGGCCCAGCTCGGCCCCGAGGCGGGCATGGTCGGCGCCGCCGACCTCGCCCGGCTCGTCGCCCGCCGCTTCCGCCGCGCCACGCGCCGCCGCGTCGAGCGCTACGAGCGCTACGCGCAGTTCGGCCTGCGCCCGGCCGTCGGCGGGGTGGCGGCCAAGGAACCCAAGGCCCCCAAGGACCAGGACCAGTGACACCGCCCTCCGTGCCCAGACAGGCGTCCTCCCCCGAGGCGGACGGCCCCCGCCCGCCCACCGAGGAGGAGCGCCAGGACCTCCAGGACCGCAAGACCACCGTCCGGCGCCGCTGGATCACCGCGATCATCATCCTGCTGCTCGTCGGGGTCCCGGCGGGCTACCTCGCCGTGTCCGCCCAGCAGAGCCGCGAGAGCGGCCGGGACAAGGCCGCCAAGGTGGGCGCCGTCAAGGTGCGCGAGTCCTGGCCCTCCCAGGTGCAGCGCAGCGTGTACGAGGTGCCGATCCCGATGATGGCCTCGCTGGTCGGCTACCTGGAGACGAACAACTGGCACACCAGCCGGCTGTTCGTGCAGTTCGGGGTCACCCCCCGGGAGCTGGACACCTTCCTGGCCGACGTCGGCACCAGCCGGGAGGCGCTGACGCCCGGAGTGACGATCTCCGCGCACGACGCCCAGGTCGCCGGCTGGAGCTGGAGCCCGAGGCACAAGTGGTCCGGGATCACCCTGGACGCCAAGGACCCGCGCCCCACCCGGGACATCACGGTCGACCTGACCAACCCGGCGAACCCGCGCGTGTACGTGGTCTCCACGACGGTGCCGTAGCCCCCGCCGGCCGGTGCGCCCGCCTAAGGTGAGACGCATGAAGCTCACCAAACGGCTGCACTCCTGCGTCCAGTTGGAGAAGGACGGGCGCACGCTCGTCATCGACCCGGGCGCCTTCAGCGAACCGGACGCGGGCCTCGGCGCGGACGTCCTGCTCGTCACCCACGAGCATCCGGACCACTTCGAGGAGGGCCGGATCCGCGCCGCCCTCGACGCGAACCCCGGGGCGGCGCTGTGGACCCTGCGCAGCGTCGCCGAGAAGCTGTCCGCCGCCTACCCCGGCCGGGTGCACACCGTGGGCCACGGCGACGCCTTCGACGCCGCCGGTTTCTCGGTACGGGTCCACGGCGAGCTGCACGCCGTGATCCATCCGGACGTCCCGCGGATCACCAATGTCGGCTTCCTCGTGGAAGGTTCCCTCTTCCACCCCGGGGACGCGCTGACCGTGCCGGACGCCCCCGTCGACACGCTGATGCTGCCGGTGCACGCCCCCTGGAACAAGATCGCCGAGGTGATCGACTACGTTCGCGAGGTCAAGCCGCGCCAGGCGATCGACATCCACGACGCCTACCTCTCGGACATCGCCCGGCCCATCTACGACGGCGCCCTGGCGGGCCTCGGCGGCGCCCCCCACCGCCGCCTCGGGGCGGGCGAGAGCGCCGCGCTCTGACTGTCGGTGCCGGGCGGTAGGTTTGAGGGCATGCGTATCGCCACGTACAACGTCAACTCGATCACCGCCCGGCTGCCGCGCCTGCTGGCCTGGCTGGAGTCCTCCGGCACGGACGTGCTGTGCGTCCAGGAGACCAAGTGCTCGGCGGAGCAGTTCCCCGCCGACGAGCTGCGCGAGCTGGGCTACGAGTCGGCCGTCAACGCCACCGGCCGGTGGAACGGCGTCGCCCTGCTCTCCCGCGTCGGCCTGGAGGACGTCACCCCGGGGCTGCCCGGCGGCCCGGACTACGAGGGCGTGCAGGAGCCCCGCGCGATCTCCGCGACCTGCGGCGGGGTCCGCGTCTGGTCGGTGTACGTGCCCAACGGCCGCGAGGTCGAGCACGACCACTACGGCTACAAGCTGGAGTGGTTCCGGGCCCTGGCCGGCGCCGTCGCCGAAGACGCCGCCGGACCGCGCCCGTTCGCCGTGCTCGGCGACTTCAACGTCGCGCCGACCGACGAGGACGTCTACGACCCGGCGGTCTTCGCGGGCCTGACCCACGTCACCCCGCCCGAGCGGGCCGCCCTGGAGGCCCTGCGCACCGCGGGCCTGTCCGACGTGTTCCCGCGCGCCCTCAAGTACGACCACCCGTACACGTTCTGGGACTACCGGATGCTCGCCTTCCCCAAGAACCGCGGCATGCGCATCGACCTCGTCTACGGGAACGCGCCCTTCACGAAGGCCGTCAAGGACGCTTACGTCGACCGCGAGGAGCGCAAGGGCAAGGGAGCCTCCGACCACGCCCCGGTCGTCGTCGACCTGGACCTCTAGACCCCGGCCCCGCCCACAACCGGGCGCGGCGATCAAGGCGCGCCCTGTGGCCAGCCGGGGATCCTGGTGCCAGGCTGGGCGATATGAACATCCCTTTCCTGGCCAACTGGCTGAACCGGCACGAAACGGAACAGGGTGCGGGGCTCGCCGCCGCCCTCGCGGATGATCCCGAGGGCGTCGTCGAGTTGTTCTCGGAGTGCGAGATGCTGCGGGCGCAGGCGTGGGTGGCCGGGCTCGAACTCGACCAGACCCCGGCCTCCTTGGAGGCTCTCGACCAGCTGATGCCGCGCTGGCGACGGGACCCCGAGGCCGTGCCCTGGCTCGGCAACGACGCGGGCTTCTACCTCGGGACCGTGATCATCCGCACGATCCCCGGGTCCGCCTGGCAGGTGTGGCCCAACGGCCAGCCCGTGATCCGGCTGGAGTCGGGGCGGGAGCTCAACGTGGTCGAGTCGGGGGTGTCCTGGGCGATGACCGGTTCCCCCGAGCTCAGCCAGGCCTACGCGGAGGCCTCCGAAGGCTGATCCGCCCGGTCCGTTCGGATCCTTTCCGGTCCTCCCTGCTCCTCCCTGGTCCTCCCCGATCCTTCTCGTACGACTGAAGAGCCAATGCGCTTTATGTACCTTTTAGGCGTGTCGAGGTGAAGCCCCTCCGGCGGCTGGATAGTTTGCGCTGACCTCGACACACCGACAAGTGGGCAGGGCAGCGTATGGCCGTCGATCCGTTGATCGAGCTGCGGGACGTCAACAAGCACTTCGGGAAGCTGCACGTCCTGAGGGACATCGACCTCACCGTCGGCCGCGGGGAGGTGGTGGTGATCATCGGCCCCTCCGGCTCCGGGAAGTCCACCCTCTGCCGGACCATCAACCGGCTGGAGACCATCGAGTCCGGCACGATCACCCTCGACGGCCGGCCCCTCCCCGCCGAGGGCAAGGAGCTGGCCCAGCTGCGCGCCGAGGTCGGGATGGTCTTCCAGTCCTTCAACCTCTTCGCGCACAGGACCGTCCTGGCCAACGTGTCCCTCGCGCAGGTCAAGGTCAGGAAGCGCAAGAGGGAGGAAGCCGACAAGCGCTCCCGGGAACTCCTGGACCGCGTCGGCCTCGCGGACCAGGCCGACAAGTACCCCGCCCAGCTCTCCGGCGGCCAGCAGCAGCGCGTGGCCATCGCCCGCGCCCTGGCGATGAGCCCCAAGGCCCTGCTCTTCGACGAGCCGACCTCCGCGCTCGACCCGGAGATGATCAACGAGGTGCTGGAGGTCATGCAGCAGCTCGCCGCCGAGGGCATGACCATGGTCGTGGTCACCCACGAGATGGGCTTCGCGCGCTCAGCCGCCAACCGGGTCGTCTTCATGGCCGACGGGAAGATCGTCGAGGACCGCACCCCGGAGGCGTTCTTCACGGCGCCCGAGAGCGAGCGCGCCAAGGACTTCCTCTCCAAGATCCTCAAGCACTGAGGGGCGGCCCGATGAAGCCCAGCCCGATGAAGCCCAGCCCGATGAAGCCCAGCCCGGTCAAGCACGTTCTGCGCGTCCTCGCCCTGATCCTCGCCCTCCTCGCGGCCGCCGCCTGCGGCAAGTCCGGCAGCCCCCCGGTCAAGGGCCCGCAGCCCGAGGACCTGCCCGTCTACCACGTGGCGACCGGCTTCCAGCTGCCGCAGTCCCGCACCTGGGAGCGGGCCAGGAAGCGCGGCCACCTGGTCGTCGGAGTCAAGGAGGACCAGCCGTACATGGGGGAGAAGGACCCCGCGACCGGGACCTACTCCGGATTCGACATCGAGATCGCCAAGATGATGTCCGCCTCCCTCGGCTTCGACCCCAAGACCATCGAGTTCAAGACGATCGCCTCCGCCAACCGCGAGACCGCCCTGCAGAACGGCCAGATCGACTACTACGTGGGCACCTACACGATCAACGACAACCGCAAGAAGCAGGTCGGCTTCGCCGGCCCCTACTTCATGGCCGGCCAGTCCCTGCTGGTCCGCAAGGACGAGAAGGACATCAAGGGCCCCGAGGACCTCGCCGGCAAGAAGGTCTGCTCGGCCGCCGGATCCACCCCCTACCAGCGCCTCCAGAAGGAGTACCCGAAGGCGGTCCTCGTCGCCTACGACACCTACTCGGTCTGCGTGGACAACCTGCTGACCTACCAGGTCGACGCCGTCTCCACCGACGACTCCATCCTCCTCGGCTACGCCGCCAAGGTCCCCGAGGAGCTCAAGGTCGTCGGCAAGCCCTTCTCCAAGGAGCCGTACGGCATCGGCGTACCGCGGTCCGACAACGCCCTGCGCTTCGCCCTCGACGACGCCCTCGCCGAGCACGAGAAGAACGGCGACTGGAAGAAGGCCTACGAGGCCACCCTCGGCCTCTCCGGCGAACCCGCCCCGACGCCGCCGCCCATCGACCGCTACCCGGCGAGCTGAGGGGAGAACGCCCCGCCATGAAGGTACTCACCGACAACTTCGACATCTACGTCAAGGGCTTCCTGGGCACCGTCCAACTGACCGTCTACGCCTCCCTCCTCGCCCTGGTCCTGGGCTTCCTGATGGCCTCCTTCCGGGTCGCGCCCGTCGGCTCCTTCCGGGTCTTCGGCACGGTCTGGGTGACCGTGCTGCGCAACACCCCGCTCACCCTGCTCTTCTTCGCGGTGCTGCTGGGCCTGCCCCGCTTCGGGGTGGTGCTCCCCTTCCAGGTCTTCGCCGTCCTGGCGCTGGGCTGCTACACCTCCGCCTTCATCTGCGAGGCGCTGCGCTCCGGCATCAACACCGTGCCCAAGGGGCAGGGCGAGGCGGCCCGCAGCCTCGGCATGTCCTTCGCGCAGACCCTGGGCACGGTGGTGCTGCCGCAGGCCTTCCGCTCGGTGATCCCGCCCATCGGCTCCACGCTGATCGCCCTCGCCAAGAACTCGGCGATCGCCGGCGCCTTCAGCGTCAACGAGCTGCTGGGCACGTACAAGACGCTCAGCGAGCTGGGCTACAACATCATCTGGACCTTCGTCTGGATCGCCGTGGGGTACCTGATCATCACCCTGTCCATCAGCGCGCTCTTCAACGTGCTGGAGAAGCGCTACGGAGTCGCCCGATGACCGCGCACGCGCTGCACGGGGACACGCAGTCCACCGCCCTGTACGACCTGCCCGGCCCGCGCACCCGGCGCCGGCACTTCCTCTACGGGATCGTCTCGACGGTCGTCATCCTGGGACTGCTGGCCTGGATCCTCTACCTGCTGTTCGACACGAACCAGTTCACCGCCGCCAAGTGGGGCCCCTTCGCGTACGAGGGCATCCAGGAACTGCTGCTCAGGGGTCTGGGCAACACCCTCAAGGCCTTCGCCTACGCCTCGGTGCTCTCGCTGCTGCTCGGCGCGGTGCTCGCCACCGGACGGCTCTCGGTGCACCGGCCCGTGCGCCTGCTGGCGACGCTGTGCGTGGAGTTCTTCCGGGCCATGCCGGTGCTGGTGATGATCTTCTTCATCTTCGTCGCCCTGAAGGTGCAGCCGCTGCCCGCGCTGGTCGCGGGGCTGACCCTGTACAACGGGTCGGTGCTGGCCGAGGTCTTCCGTACGGGCATCAACGCGGTGGACCGGGGCCAGCGCGAGGCGGCGTACGCCCTGGGCATGCGCAAGACGCAGGTCATGACCCACGTCCTGGCCCCGCAGGCGGTCCGCGCGATGCTGCCCACCATCATCAGCCAGCTGGTGGTCGCGCTGAAGGACACCTCGCTCGGCTACCTGATCACCTACGAGGAGTTCCTGCACGCGGGCAAGCTGATCGCCTCGAACCTGGACTACGACCTGCCCTTCATCCCCGTGGTGATGATCATCTCCCCGATCTACATCGGGATGTGCATGCTCCTGTCCTGGTTCGCCACCTGGGTGGCCCGGCGGGAGCGGCGGAGCCCCAAGACCTCGGCGGTCGAGGTCGCCCCCGCGCAGCCGGAGATCGTGCTGCCGGGGCGGTGAGGGCCGCCCCGCCCCGGCAGCAGCCGTCGATCACTGCTCGCGCAGAGGTACCGAGACGTACGAGGGATCGGTGCGCGGCGAGGAGAAGGTCAGCTGTGCGCCGGCGGGGTTGTGCTCGATGTACAGCGGGTCGACCGTGTCCACGACCAGGGCGAGACGGTGGCCGGCGGGCACGTCGTAGGCGGTGGAGAACAGATCCAGGTCCACGCCGAAGGACTGGCCGGGGGTCTTCCCGTGGAAGGTGTACGGGGCGTTGCTGACCAGCTTGCCGATGCCGAGCGGGCCGACGTCGTAGAGGTAGGCGACGAAGGTGCCGTCGCCCTTGGTGGGCGTGACGGTGGTGTGCAGGCGTACGGTGCCGCGCACCCGGCGCTCCTCGGCGTAGCGCCCGGACTGCCAGACGGCCGCGAAGGCGCGCGGGAGGAGGGGGACGGAGGCGGTCGGGGGCGCCTTCGCGAGCTGGTCGAGGAGGCTGGAGAGGAAGACGATCCCGCCGTTGGCTCCGGAGTCGACGTTGGCGAAGACGTGCTCGCTGTCGGCCAGGGCGATCTTCTCGGTGCCGCCGGAGCCGACCGACTTCCAGTCCGCGTAGCCCTCGTAGCCCTGGCCGCTGCGGGACGCGATCCGGACCGGGGCCTCGGTGTCGACGCCGTTGCGCTCGCCCTTGAGGTAGCGGTCGAACCAGCGGTGGGCGCTGGTCCAGGTGTCGTTGGGCAGGCCGAGCAGGCCGGTGGCCTCGGCGGTGGCGTGGTCGCCGGGCCGGAACTCCAGGCGCTTGGGGCCGGTCAGCTTCTCGAAGAACTTCGCGTACTGGTTGGGCGGGAAGACGGTGTCGCCCCAGGCGTTGCCCATCATGATCGCGGCGCCGTTGGCGTTGATCCGGTCCACCTGCTCGGAGGCGGAGTGCTTGCGGCCCCACTCGATCATCGCCTGCTCGTTCTCCAGCTTCGAGCCGAGGAAGTCGCCGAGGATCTGCTGCAGTTCGGGTCCGGGGCGGCCGGTGAGGAAGCCGGTGGCGCCGAGCAGTCCGGCCGCCTGGGCGTGCTGGGTGCGGCCGGAGTAGATGGACTCGATCAGGTCGGCCCACCCGCTGAGCGCGACCACGGCCTTGACGCGGGGGTCGTGCGCGGAGGCCAGCAGGCTGATGCCCGCGCCGTACGAGACCCCGCCGAGGCCGATCCGGGCGGGGTCGGCGGGGGTGGTGGCGAGGGCCCAGTCGATGACGGCGGAGACGTCCGCGACGTCGGCGGGGCCCGCGGTCTCGATCTGGCCGCCGGAGAGCCAGAAGCCGCGCGAGGTGTAACCGACCACCACGTAGCCGGAGTCGGCGAGCTTGCGGGCCTGGGCGATGTATTCGATCTGCGGCATGCCCCAGCTGGTGGGGAGCACGATCAGGGGGTACTTCCGGCCGGGTTCGGCTCCGGCGGGGGTGAAGACGTTGCCCTTGAGGGTGATGCCGCCGGAGCCCGGGATGTCGTGGAAGCGCAGTTCCGGGGAGGCGGCCGGGGCCGGAGCGGGGGCAGGGGCGGGGGCCGCCTGGGCCTGGTGGGGGGCCAGGCCCAGGGCGGCCGCCGCGAGCACGGCCGCCACGGCCGCTGCGGTGGTGGGGCGGGCTCTCATCGATCGCTCCTCGCGTGCGCCGGTGTCCGAAGTGACCCGACGGTAACCGGAGCGGCTTACCGAAGGTAACCCGCCAGTAAGTTACGTACAGGTAACAATTGACCGAGAGTCAGCGGTCCGCGAGGTGTGTCGGCGGGGTGTCGGCGGGGCGGGGTCAGCCGTTCTGGGATCCGCCCGACAGCGCGCTCTTGGCCTTCCACTCGTCCCAGGAGAGGTTCCACTCGCCGTAGCCGTTGCCGAGCTCGGCCTTGCCCTTGGAGCCGCTGCCGACCACCTCGAAGGGGTCGCCGGCCTGGACCTGCTCGTAGAAGGACTTCGCGTTGGCGTCGCTCATGCCCACGCAGCCCGAACTGGTGTTGGCACTGCCGAAGTTGGCGCTGTTCCAGGGGGCGGCGTGCGCGTACATGCCCGACCAGGTCAGCCGCATCGAATAGTCGACCATCTTGTCGTAGGAGTCGCCCAGGCCCACCGTCTGGGAGTCCATCCGGATGGTGCCCTCCTTCGCCATCAGCACCATCTTCCCGGACCAGGAGGCCTTCTGCCCGCCCGGGGTTCCGGCGGAAACCGGAATCGTCTTGACCACCTGGCCGTCCTCGGTGACCGACATCTTCTTCGTGTCGAGGCTGACCTCCATGCGGCGGTCCTTGCCTATTTTGAATTCGGTGTTGTAGTCGCGCGCGAAGAGGCCGCCGCCCGGCCCGGAGTCCACCCCGTTCAGGTTCATCTCGACCTTCACGTCGGTGCCGGACTTCCAGTACTCCTTCGGCCGCCAGTCCACCCGGTCCTTGCCGGAATAGTCCTTGAACCAGCCCCAGGAACCCTCGGCGTTGTCCGAGGCGGTGACCTTCAGCTGCTTCTCCACCGCGGCCTTGTTCTTCACCGGGTTGTCGAAGACCAGGGAGACGGGCATCGCGACGCCCACCGTGCTGCCCTTGGAGATGTTGATCGAGACCTTGTTCACCTTGTCGGCGGCCGAGGTCTTGAACTGGGCCGTGGCGCTCCGGCTGTCGGAGTCCTGCGCCTCGGCCTTGTAGTCGGTGCCGGGCGAGGCGTTGCGCTCCGAGGTCCAGGTCTTCCCGTCGGGGGCTATCCGGCCCGGGAGTTCCCCGCCCTTGCCGTCCGTCACCTTCACCTGGGCCAGCCTGCCCTCGGCGATGGTCACCTTCACGGGCTCGCCCGCCTTGACCTGATCACCCGTCAGGTTCACCGAAACCGCCATGGCCGGCTTGTTCTTGGCCTCCGCCTTGCCGGACCCGCCGGCGTCCGTGCCCGAGCCGCCCCCGCAGGCGGTCAGCGCGGCGGCCAGAAGTGCGGTGCCCGCCAGCATGGCGTGGCGGCCCCGAAGGCGCGGCAGTGCGGTACGGCGTGTGCGGCTCAACGAAAACCCCTCCAAATAATGATCGTCCGTAAGCAAGGAGCGAACGGGACGACATTAGGTTGCGTTTCCGCCGGAAAATGTCGCACTTCGGCTTGTGACGTGTGCCGCAGCGGAACAGTTGCCATTCGGTCACATGACAGACCCCATTCCGGAAAGGACTTTCGTCCCGGCGAAAAGGCCGAACGGCACTACCGGGACCGCCGGATCGCCCCGCGCGAGCCCGGGGTACCCTCCACCCTTCGACTCGGTGAAGGGACCACCCGGATGGACAGCAGTACCCGCACGGCGCCCAGGGCGGCGGCCGAGGCCGACGCCGGCCGGAGGGCGTCCGCGCAGGGAAGTTCGGTGCTGCGCAGCGGAGCCCTCATGGCGGCCGGCTCCATCGTCTCCCGCGCCACCGGCTTCGTCCGCTCCGCGGTGGTCGTGGCCGCGCTCGGCACCGGCATCCGCGCCGACGGCTACGCCGTGGCCAACACCGTCCCGAACATCATCTACATGCTGCTCGTCGGCGGCGCGCTCAACGCCGTCTTCGTGCCCGAGCTGATCCGGGCCGCCAAGGAGCACGAGGACGGCGGGGCCGCCTACACCGACCGGCTGCTCACCGCCTGCACCCTGGCCCTCGTGGCGCTCACCGCCGTCGCCGTTCTCGCCGCGCCGCCGATCGTCAGGATGTACGCCCCCTCGTACACCGGCTCCGACCTGAGCACCACCATCGCCCTGGCCCGCTTCTGCCTTCCCCAGATCCTCTTCTACGGGCTCTTCACCCTGCTCGGCCAAGTACTCAACGCCCGGGGCCGCTTCGGCGCCATGATGTGGACCCCCGTCCTCAACAGCCTCGTCGTCATCGGCGTCTTCGGGCTCTTCCTCCAGCTCTCCCACGGCGGCTCCGAGACCCTCTCCGCCGCCGACACCCGGCTGCTCGGGATCGGCACCACCGCCGGCATCGTGGTCCAGGCCCTCGCCCTGATCCCCTCCCTGCGCTCCGCCGGATTCCGCTGGCGCCCCCGGTTCGACTGGCGCGGCAGCGGCCTCGCCCGCCCCCTGCGCAACGCCGGCTGGCTGGTCCTGCTCGTGTTCACCAACCAGATCGCCTACTGGGTGGTGACCGCGCTCTCCACCACCGCCGGACTCGACGCGGACGGCTCCGGCTACGCCGCCTACACCAACGCCTACCAGCTGTGGATCGTCCCCCAGGGCATCGTCACCGTCTCCCTGGTGACCGCCCTCATGCCCCGGATGAGCGCCGCCGCCACCGAGGGGGACCTCGGCGGCGTCCGGGAGAGCGTCTCCCACGCGCTGCGCTCCAGCGCCGCCCTCGTCGTCCCGGCCGCGGCGCTCTTCGCGGCCCTGGCCCCCTGGGTGATGGACTGCGTCGCCGGGTACGGGAAGAACACCCCCTCCGACGTCGAGGCCATGGCGTGGATGCTGATCGCCTTCGCGCCCGGCCTCGTCGGCTTCTCCGCGCAGTACGTCCTCTCGCGCGGCTTCTACGCCCTCTCGGACACCCGGACCCCCTTCTTCCTGAACCTGGTCATCGTCGCCCTGAACGCCGGACTGTCCTACGCCGCCCACCTGCTGCTGCCCGCGCGCTGGGCGGTCACCGGCATGGCCGGAGCGTCCGCCGTCGCCTTCACGGCGGGCGCCGCCGTCACCGCGTACGCCCTGGCCCGCAGGCTCGGCCCGCGCACGGGGACCCGTAGCGCGACCGCCCTGCGGACCCACCTGCGGCTGCTCGCCGCCTGCCTGCCCGCGGGCGGTGCCGGGTACGCGGCCGCCCGGGCCGCCGACGGCCTCGGGGCCTACGCGGCCGCCGGGGCGGGAACCATCGTGCTCGCGCTGGTCGTCGTACTCCTCGCCAGGCCGCTGCGCCTGACCGAGATCACCGACCTGATCGACTCCCTGCGCCGCAAGACCGGCCGTTAGCGGGAGGAACCATATGAAACACCTTGGGATACTGACCGGATGCCACGCGTACTGCTGATCGAGGACGACCCTTCCATCCGTGAAGGAGTGGCACTCGGCCTGCGCCGCCGCGGCCACGAGGTGAGAGCCGCCGAGACCGGCGAGGCCGGCCTCGCCCTCATGGGCGGCTTCCACCCCGAGCTCGTCCTGCTCGACCTGATGCTGCCCGGCATCAACGGCGTGCAGGTCTGCCGCCGGATCCGCGAGAGCAGCGAGGTCCCGATCATCATGCTCACCGCGCGCGGCGACGACTTCGACATCGTCGTCGGCCTGGAGGCCGGAGCCGACGACTACATCGTCAAACCCGCCCGGACCGAGATCATCGAAGCCCGCATCAGGGCCGTCCTGCGCCGCCTCAGCGATCCGACCGGCCGCCCCGGGGTGGAACAGCACGCGGAACTCGCAGTCGACCGCGCCGGGCTGACCGTCGCCAAGAACGGCGAACGCGTCCCCCTCGCCCCCAGCGAGATCAAACTCCTGCTCCACCTGTCGGCCTCGCCCGAGCAGGTCTTCTCCCGCCAGCAGCTCCTGGAGTACGTGTGGGAGCACAGCTACCACGCCGACGCCCGGCTCGTGGACGCCTGCGTGCGCCGGCTGCGCAACAAGATCGAGGACCCCGCCGGCAGCCCCCGCTACATACAGACCGTGCGGGGCTTCGGCTACCGCTTCGGACCGCTCTAGGGCGCCGGCCGTGCGAAACCTCGCGCCGCTCGGGCTGCGCACCCGGCTGATCGCCGCGTTCCTGCTCGTCGCCGCGATCTGCGCGGTCAGCACGGCCGCCCTCACCTACCGGCAGGCACGCAGCGCCGTCCTCACCCAGAGCCAGGACACCGCCGTCAGCACCCTGCGCGACCAGCTCGAAGCCCAGGCCCTGACCCTGCCCATGGACCGCCCGCAGCTCCAGCGCGTCGTCAACGAGATAGGCAAGCGCGGCAAACCCCACCCCTGGACGGTCTACGCCGAGTACGGCGCGCTGCGCGTCTCCTCCAACACCACCCCCACCACCTCCGGCATCCTCACCGACAAACTCCGCTCCCAGGTCGCCGACCAGCCCCACGGGGCCTTCCAGCGGGTCGAGGACGAGCGGGGCGAGCCGTACCTGACCATCGCGATGCCCGCCGTCTTCGCCCACAACGGCATGCGCGAGGCGACCGGCGTCGTCCTCTACGCCGTCATGCCCCTGCTCACCGAGCAGCAGACCGTCGACGCCATGGTCCAGGCCGCCCGGCAGGGCGCCATCCCCGGACTCGCCATCGCCGTCGTCCCCGCCCTGCTGGCCGCGCGCAGCGTCCTGAGACCCGTACGGGACCTGCGGCGCGCCGCCCAGAGCATGGGACGCGGCCGCCTCGACACCCGCATCGAGGTCCGCGGGGCCGACGAACTGGCCGGGCTCGCCCGCACCTTCAACGAGACCGCCGGCGCCCTGGAGCAGTCCGTCGCCGAACTGCGGGAGGCGGAGGCCCGGGCCCGCCGGTTCGCCTCCGACGTCTCCCACGAACTGCGCACCCCGCTCGCCGGGATGCTCGCCGTCACCGAGATCCTCGACGAGGACGCCGAACGGCTCGACCCCGACACCGCCAAGGCCCTGCGGCTGATCAGCGCCGAGACCGGGAAGCTGGCCGTCCTCGTCGAGGACCTGATGGAGATCTCCCGCTTCGACGCCCGCGCCGCCGAACTCAACCTCGACGACGTGGACGTCGCCGAGGCCGTCCGCAAGACGCTGGAGCGCCGCCGCTGGGACGACGACCGGGTGCGCGCCGAGCTCCCGGACGCGGTCCGGGCCCGGCTCGACCCGCGCCGCTTCGACGTGGTCCTCGCCAACCTCGTCGGCAACGCCCTGCGGCACGGCGGCGCGCCCGTGCGGATCGCCGTGCGCACCGAGCCCCGCCCCGAGGGGGAACGACTGCTGATCGAGGTCGCCGACAGCGGTCCCGGCATCGCCGCCGAGGTGCTCCCGCACATCTTCGACCGGTTCTTCAAGGCCGACGCCGCCCGCACCCGCTCGGCGGGCAGCGGCCTCGGACTCGCCATCACCCTGGAGAACGTACGGCTGCACGGCGGCACGCTGAGCGCGGCCAACGCCCCGGCCGGGGGAGCCGTGTTCACCCTCGACATACCCCTGGAGGTCACCGCGTGATCGCCCTGTCCGGGCCCGGCCGCCGCACCGCCGCGGCGGTGGCCGCCTCCGCCCTGGCGGGCCCGCTGCTGGTCACCGGCTGCGGGATCAAGCCCACCGGGGTCGTGGAGAGCGGCGCCGCCGCCAGGGTCCTGATCGCCGCGCCCTCCCGTCCCCCGATGGCCTACTTCGTCTCGGGCGAGGGCCGCCTCGTCCCCGCGCCCGAGCCCGAGTACGCCGACAAGAGCCCGCAGGGCAGCATGCAGCTGCTGATGCGCGGGCCCGGACCGGTGGAGCGGGAGGCCGGTCTCGGCACCAGGCTGCCGCCGGTGGAGGGGGTGCTGGCCGGGAGCGTCCGGGCGTTCTTCTCCGCGAAGGACCGGGTGGAGGTCCGCGTGCCCTTCCCGGTGGCCGCCCTCGACCCGCTCGCCCTCCGGCAGCTCGTGTGCACCGCCCTGTCCACCGCCGGCCCGTCCGCCGAGGCGGTGGTGCGCGGCCCCGACACCGAACTGGAGGCCGCCCGCTGCGGGGCCGGGCACTGACGCCCTTGCGGCGGCGCCCCGTCTGCCGCCACCGTGTGGACCATGGAACGCGCCGCAGCAGCCCCGGACACCGATCCCGCCGTGCCGGATGTGTTCGACCCGCGCCTTTATGCCGAGGGCGTCCCGCACGACCGGTACCGGCTGCTGCGCGAGCGGCACCCCGTCTCCTGGCAGGAGGAGCCGGAGGTCGGGGGCTGGCCCGCCGGACCCGGTTTCTGGGCCGTCACCCGGCACGCCGACGTCGTCCGCGTCCTGCGCGACCACACCGCGTACTCCTCGTGGCTCGGCGCCACCCAGATCCGCGACCCCGACCCCGCCGACCTGCCCTTCCTGCGGCGCACCATGCTCAACCAGGACCCGCCCGAGCACGGCCGGCTCCGCCGCCTGGTCGCCCGCGCCTTCACCCCGGCCCGCGTCGACGCCTTCGCGGGCCGGGTCCGCGAGCGCGCCCGTACCCTGCTGGCCGCCGCCCGGGACTCCGCCGAGGACGGCGCCGCCGACGTGGTCCGGGCCGTCACCGACGAGTACGCCCTGCTGAACCTCACCGACCTGCTGGGCGTCCCGGCCGCCGACCGGGGCCTGCTGCTGGAGTGGACCGTACGCGTCATCGGCTACCAGGACCCCGAGGACGCCCCGGCCCCCCTCCTCGGCCCCGACGGGACGCCGCTGAACCCGCGCTCCCCGGCCCTGCTCGGCGAGATGTTCGCGTACGCCCGCGAACTGGCCGCGTACAAGCGGGCGCACCCGGGCGACGACGTGATGACCGCCCTCGCGCAGGCCGGACTGGACCCCGCCGAGCTGGAGATGTTCTTCTTCCTGCTGACCGTCGCCGGGAACGACACCGTCCGCAGCGCCGCCCCCGGCGGGCTCCTGGCCCTCGCCCGCGACCCCGGCGCCTACCGCCGGATCGCCGGCGGCGACGTCCCGCCCGACCGGGCCGTCGAGGAACTCCTGCGCGTCCACCCGCCCGTGCTCAGCTTCCGCCGCACCGCCGCCCGCGACACCGAACTCGCCGGTCAGGCCATCCGGGCCGGGGACAAGGTGGTCGTCTTCCACGCCTCCGCCAACCACGACGAACGCGTCTTCACCGACCCGGACCGCCTCGACCCCGGCCGCTCACCGAACC
Source organism: Streptomyces sp. NPDC059564 (assembly GCF_042735575.1). Lineage (NCBI taxonomy): Bacteria > Bacillati > Actinomycetota > Actinomycetes > Kitasatosporales > Streptomycetaceae > Streptomyces > Streptomyces sp. NPDC059564. The sequence goes on from NZ_JBHWBP010000060.1 coordinate 21,980, forward strand.
CGCACGTCTCCTTCGGCGACGGCCCCCACGTCTGCCTCGGCGCCCACTTCGCCCGCCTCCAGCTGCGCACCCTCTACGAGGAGTGGCGTACGGCCCTGCCCGCGCCGGAACTCGCGGGCGAGCCGCGCCGGCTGGTGTCGAACTTCATCAACGGGATCACGCGGCTGCCGCTACGGGTGTCCGGGCCGCCCGCGTGACGTCCGCGACGCGTTCCGTCACGTCCGGCCCGTAGGCGTCGGAGTTGACGACCTTCAGCAGCAGGCAGAAGGCCGACCCGCGGTACTTGCGCGCCAGCTCCTGGTGGTGCCTGGCGAGGTAGCGGGCCGCCGCCTGGTTGCTGGTGGCGGTCTGCCCGCACAGCAGGAACACCGGCCGCGAGTCCCGCCCCGCCACCAGCCGGGCCAGCAGCACGTATTCGGCCACGCCCGGCTCCCAGAGGTACGTCTGCCCGTCCACGGAGATCGCCCCGCGCTCCGGGACCTGCTCCGGCCGGACGTTCATCCGCACCCCCGGCAGCAGCGAGGCCAGGTGCGCCGTCGTACGGGAGTTGGAGGCCGGTCCTCCCACACAGAACTCGGCGCGCTCGCCGAAGCCCTGCCGGGCCGTGTCGTGCGGGACGATCTGCACGGTCGCCCCGCAGTCGCGGATCAGCGCGGATATCTCCAACAGGGCGAAGGCGTCGTTGCGGTGCAGCGAGGAGTCCTTGCCGCCCATCTGGCGGTTGACCACGAACAGGCAGTCGGAACCCGTCGGCAGCCCGAAGAACGCCTGCTTGCGGCGCAGGTCGCGGCGCCACAGGTAGGTCCGGGAGAACCAGCCGAACCCGCCGCTGATGGCGGTCGCCGCCACCCCGAGCACGATGTTGCGCACGTCGTCGTTCATGCGGCGGATGGTAGCCCGCACCAGGCCTTCCTGACGCGGGGGGTGCGGTGAAGTTACAGTGCCGACCCTAGGCCTGACGTTCCGTCCGCCGGGCCATTACGGGAGGTACGGATGCGTCGCCCCGCCGCACGTCAGTTAGCGCTGCTCGCCCTCGTCGGCGCCCTCGTCTCCACCGGCGCCGCCGCCCCGCCGTCGGCCACCGCCGCCGGTGACCGCACCCCCGCCAAGGTCCCGGTCGCGACCGGCTACGGCGGCGCGGTGGCCAGCGTCGACGCGGACGCCACCGCCGTCGGCATCGAGGTGCTGCGCTCCGGCGGCAACGCCGTGGACGCGGCCGTCGCCACCGCCGCCGCCCTCGGGGTCACCGAGCCGTACTCCGCCGGCATCGGGGGCGGCGGCTACTTCGTCTACTACGACGCCAAGAGCCGCCGGGTGCAGACCATCGACGGCCGTGAGACGGCCCCGGCCTCGGCCACCGAGACGCTGTTCCAGGAGAACGGCGTCCCCATCCCCTTCGAGCAGGGCCAGACCAGCGGCCGTGCCGTCGGCGTCCCCGGCACCCCGGCCACCTGGCAGCGGGCCCTGGACACCTGGGGCACCCGCTCGCTGGGCCAGTCGCTGCGGCCCGCCGAGAAGCTGGCCCGCGACGGCTTCACCGTGGACTCCACCTTCCGGGCGCAGACCGAGCTGAACCGGGACCGCTTCAAGGACTTCCCCGACACCCGCGAGCTGTTCCTGCCCGGCGGCGCCCTGCCGGTGGTCGGGTCCACCTTCAAGAACCCGGACCTGGCGAAGACCTACGCGGAGCTCGCACGCAAGGGCACCGACACCCTCTACCGGGGCCCGCTCGGCGAGGACGTCGTCCGCGCCGTCCGCAAGCCCCCCGTCGACCCGGCCGCCACCCGCGTCGTCCGCTCCGGCGACCTGACCACCGCGGACCTGCGCGCCTACCGCAGCAAGCAGCAGGCGCCGACCAAGACCGACTACCGGGGCCTGGACGTCTACAGCATGGCGCCCTCCTCCTCCGGCGGCACCACGGTCGGCGAGGCGCTGAACATCCTGGAGGGCACCGACGTCTCCAAGCTGTCGGAGACCCAGTACCTGCACCGCTACATCGAGGCCTCCCGGATCGCCTTCGCCGACCGGGGCCGCTGGGTGGGTGACCCGGCCGCGGTCGACGTGCCGACGAAGGAACTGCTCTCGCAGCGCTTCGCCGACAGCCGGGCCTGCCTGATCCGGCCGGACCGGGCGCTGACCAGCCCGCTGGCCCCGGGCGACCCGTACCACCCCGCCGCCTGCGCCACCACCGGGCAGGCCGCCCCGACCACGTACGAAGGGGAGAACACCACCCACCTGACGGTCGCCGACCGCTGGGGCAACGTGGTCTCCTACACCCTGACCATCGAGTCCACCGGCGGCAGCGCCATCACCGTCCCGGGGCGCGGCTTCCTGCTCAACAACGAGCTGACCGACTTCTCCTTCGCCCCGGCCGCCCCCGGCGTCCCGGACCCGAACCTGCCCGGCCCCGGCAAGCGGCCGCGCTCCTCCATGTCCCCGACGATCCTGCTCAAGGACGGCCGTCCGGTGCTGGCGGTGGGCTCGCCCGGCGGCGCCACCATCATCACCACCGTCCTGCAGACCCTGCTGGGCACGCTGGACCGGGGCCTGCCCCTGGGCGACGCCATCGCCGCCCCGCGCGCCAGCCAGCGCAACCAGACCACCACCGAACTGGAACCCGGCCTCTGGAACAGCCCGCTGCGCACCGAACTCGAAGCCCTCGGCCAGGGCTTCCGCCAGAACCCCGAGATCGGCGCCGCCACCGGCGTCCAGCGCCTCCCGGACGGCCGCTGGCTGGCCGCCGCCGAACCCAGCCGCCGCGGCGGCGGCTCGGCGATGGTCGTCCACCCCGCCGGACGGCCGTAGCGGCCGCTAGAGGGCGGTGAGGATCCTCGGGCCGTCGGCCGTGATGGCGACCGTGTGCTCCGCGTGGGCGGCGCGGGTGCCGTCCGTGGTGCGCAGGGTCCAGCCGTCCGGATCGCAGGCGTAGTCGTCCGTGCCGCCCGCGATCAGCATCGGCTCGATCGCGAGGACCATGCCGGGGCGCAGCTTCGTACCGCGCCCCGGCGGGCCCTCGTTGGGGACGCCCGGGTCCTCGTGCATGGCGCGGCCGATGCCGTGGCCGCCGAAGCCGTCCGGGATGCCGTAGCCGGCGGCGCGGCAGACGGTGCCGATGGCGTGGGCGATGTCGCCGATCCGGTTGCCGGGCACGGCCGCGGCGATGCCGGCCGCGAGGGCCGCCTCGGCGGTCGCGATCAGCCGCAGGTCGTCGGGGCGGGCCCGGCCGACGGTGAAGCTGACGGCCGCGTCCCCGACCCAGCCGGCCAGCTTCGCGCCGCAGTCGACGCTGACCAGGTCGCCGTCGCGCAGCCGGTAGTCGTCGGGGATGCCGTGCACGATCGCGTCGTTGACGGAGACGCAGACCACCGCCGGGAAGGGCACGGGCGCGAACGACGGCCGGTAGCCGAGGAAGGGGGAGGAGGCCCCGGCCCCGCGCAGCACCGCTCGGGCCACCGCGTCCAGTTCCCGCAGGGAGACCCCGACCCGCGCGACGTCCCGGGCGGCCGCGAGGGCGTGCGCGACCACCCGGCCCGAGGCGCGCATCTGTTCGATCGCTTCGTCCGTCTTCAGCTTCACCATGCCAATAACTATACCGGTAAATTTATACCGGGATAGTTATTGGAGCGCGGTGGGTAGGATGGAGCCATGGTCCGCACCCCCCTGACTCCTGAAGAGCGCGAGCGCGGCGAGCGTCTGGGCGCCCTGCTGCGCGAGGCCCGCGCCGGCCGCAGCATGGTCGAGGTCGCGGCCAGCGCCGGCCTCTCCGCCGAAACCCTCCGCAAGATCGAGACGGGCCGGGCCCCGACCCCCGCCTTCTTCACGGTCGCCGCCCTCGCCGGCGCCCTCGGTCTCTCCCTCGACGAGGTCCTCCGCCGCTGCGCCCTCGTCCCCGCCTGACCCGCCCGCCCGGGGCCGCCGCCAAGCCCGAAAGCTCCCGGAGGCAGGGAGTGTCGGGCGGCCGATCGGCGCAACCGGCGTGGGGACGGCCGGAGTACGGGGCACACGTCCTGCGTGTCAGCCATGAAAGCAGCCCAGCGGATCGGTCTCGGACTCCTCGGCGCCCTGCTCGCGGCAGGACTGCTGCTCGCGGCCTGCGCCGCCCCCGACGGGCAGGCCCGCGGCGACGACGCCCGCCGGGGGGCGCCGCCGAGACCGGCCGGCAGGGCCTGACGTCAGGTGTGGACCTTGCGGGTCGCCGCGTCGTTCTCCCTGGGCTTCGCGGCCTCGGCGGCCCGCTCCAGCAGCAGGACCCGTACGGAGTCCAGCTGCTCGGTCCGGACGACCTCGAACCCCTTCCGGATCAGCGCCGCGGTCGCCCCGGGCATGCCGGTGAACGGCTCGCCGGGGTCCGGGGAGGTGGACACCAGCCACAGCCGCTCCGTGTCGGCCAGGCACGTCCGCGGCTGGGGGCACTCGGCGGCGTCGAAGGAACCCCGCTCCTGCGGGGTGCGCCAGGCCAGCAGGGCCGCGGTCCGCGTCGCTGCCGGGCAGGGCCTGGAAGGCGAGCCCGCCGACCGCCGCCACCGCGACCGCCCGGCCGAGCACGCGCCGCGCCGCGCCGGGCATCCGCGCGCGGGCCGTGCCTGCTCCGGCCGTGCCTGCTCCGGCCGTGCCTGCTCCGGCCGTCCGCCCTCCGGCCGTCCGCGCGCTCGGCCCCGTGACCGGTCCGGCGATCCGGCACAGGGCGACCGCCGCCAGCAGCACCCAGGTGGGCGCCGTGAAGAAGAGGTAGCGCGGCCGGAACAGGTGGAGCTGGGCGGCGGTCGCGAAGGTCACCACCGGGGGCAGCGCGACCCACAGGCCGAGGGCCGGGGCCCGCCGCCCGGTGAAGCACAGCCCGGTCAGGCCCAGCACCATCACCGGCGCCGCGACTGCCCAGGACCCGAACAGGTTCTCGGGGAAGTGGAGCAGGTCGTCGACGCCCGGGTTGTTCCACGCGATCTGGGCGCTCTGCCCCGCGCCGGAGGCCGCCATCGGCAGGACGAAGCACAGGCCGAGGATCCCGGCCGCCGCGTACGCCCGGCCCACGATCCGGTCGCCCGCCCGGCGCGCCTGTACGACGAGCACCAGGTGCGGGGCGAGGACGGCGAGGGAGGCCAGGTGGCTCCAGCCGACCAGCGGGACGGACAGCGTGTACGCGACCCAGACCTCGAACCCCGGCCGCTGCAGGGCCCGTACGAGCAGCAGCGTGGACAGCAGGACGGCCGCGACCGCGAAGGCGTACGGTCGGACCTCCTGCCCGTAGCGGGTCACGGCGGGCACCACGGCGAAGGCCAGCCCCGCGACCAGCCCCACCTGCCGGGTGAACAGCCGGCGGCCGAGCAGGGCGAGCAGGCCCGGGGCGGCGGCCATGGCCAGTGCTCCGGGAACGCGCATCGCGGTCGCGGACTCGCCCGCCACGCTCACCCACAGGTGCATCAGCACGTAGTACGGGGTGAACACCACGTCGATGCCGCGGATCAGCGTGCCGAGGTCGCCGAAGGACAGGGTGGCCGCCCACCAGGTGGCGTGTTCGTCGCGCCACAGCTGGCGGCCGCCGATCCCCCGGGAGATCAGGGCCAGCGAGACGGCGCCGGGCAGGAGCAGGAGCAGGGCCGTCCAGAGCCGCTCCCGGCCCGCACCGGAGGGGCGCACCGTGTGCGAAGGGGCGTGCAGGCTCATTGTCTGACCCAAATGTGGTAGTTGTGGCTGCCCGTGCCCAGGGTGAAGGGCACCACGGCCGCGAGACGGTAGCGGGAGTTGCCGCGCAGGGCTTCCTCGACCACCCGGTCGGTCTCGGGGGTGACGCCCCCGCGCAGCAGGATCGCGTCGAAGTGGCCGTCCAGGACGGCGGCGCGGAACGCCTCGGGGCCCGACGTGTCCTCGTAGTCCATGGAGTACGTGCTCTGCCACTGGTCCCACGTCGTCAGATCCCGCAGGTAGCAGGCCGGGATCTCGTGCTCCTCCGCGAGATAGGCCCCCTTCTCGTCGACGCCCCCCGCAGGAACTGGACCATCGCCCGCGAGTCCGGCGCGGCATAGTGCTCCTGCGCCTGGACCATCCCGAAGGTCAGGGCCAGGCAGTACACGAGGATGCCGAGCTGCGGATGGCGGAAGTGGGGTCCGACCAGGCGCGCGATGCCGAGGCCGGCCATCGGAGCGGCGAAGAGGAGACCGAACCCGACGTGCTTGTTGAGGGAGATCCCGGCGTGCAGGTGGATCTGGTAGGCGGGCGCGAGCAGCGCGGTGCCGGTGAGCAGCGTGCCGAGCGCGACGCGGCGCCAGCGGCCGGGAGTCTGCCCGCCCACCCACGGCATCTCGCCCATCCGCGCCCGGAGGGCGTAGGCGACGGACCCGCCCAGTGCCAGGAGGAAGACGACGCCGCCCCATTCGGCGCTGTGCCCGATCAGCGTGAACGCCGAGTCCGTGCCCTTGGCGCGGCCGGTCGTGGTGCCGCTGATCCCGCCGAGCGGCTCGGAGAGCCAGTAGCCGACGCCGAGGACGGCCAGGATCCCCAGCCCCAGGACCACACCCCGGCCCAGGGCCTTGACCCCCCGGTGCCGGTACGCGGTCAGGACGGCCAGCACCACCAGGGTGGGCAGGAAGAGGCCCGCCGCGTACTTCACCCCGAAGGCCAGCGCGGCGGGCGGGGCGGCGAGCAGCACGGCGGGCGCCCGCATCCTGCCGGTGCGGACCACGGCCCACGCGGAGAGGGCCAGCAGGAAGGCGGACGCCGCGTCGAAGGTGGCGAAGTTCCCGAGGAACATCGTCGACTGGAGCACCGAGAAGAGCGCGGCCGCGCCGATGGCCGCGCGGACGTTGAACAGCCGGTGGGTCAGCGCGTACAGCAGGGCGGTGGCGCCGAGCATGAAGAGCAGCCCGCGAAGTCGGCCGGCACCGGTGTGCCGTGGAGCAGTTCGGCCAGCTCGTAGTGGCCGGCCGCCAGGTACAGCGCCTCGTCCTGGAACGCCGGACGCGCAGCCGCAGCGAGAGGCCGGCCTGGACGAGCATGACGCAGAACAGCAGGCACCGGCCGAGCAGGGTGCTGCGGCGCGAATCCAGCGACCAGGCGGACCGGGGGGTGTCGGGGAGGCGGTACCCGGGCTCGGGCTCGGGCTGGGCCCAGCTGGGCCGTCTCTGGTCCTGGGTCACGGCTTCTTCACGTCGAATCCGAAGCGCGGGCTCTCGGCCTGCTTCCTGAAGGCACGGGCCGCTTCCGGCGTGCTGGTGATGTGCCAGTCCGCTTCCTTGTCGAAGTCGAACCAGATGAACCCGATGACGTCGTCGCGCCCCAGCGTGCCCCGGAAGAGGTCGGCGATGTCGGCACTCTTGCGCGGGCCGGACTCCGCCGCCGTCTCGGCGATGAGGAAGGACTTCCGGGTGAAGCGGCGGATCTCGGTCATCGTCGGGCCGTAGAGCGTCTCGTACGTGGACGGGCCGGACCTGCCGTAGTAGCCGACGACGCCGACCCAGTCGACGTAGTCGTCCCCGGGCCAGTACGGCTGGAGCCGCACGGTGGGCATCGGGTTGATCACATTGGGGCTCCAGGACCAGATGACCTGGGTGGCGCCCTCCTGCTGGAAGACGTCGTGGACGTGCTTGTAGGCGCTCACGAACTGCTGCGGCGTGGCGCTCTTGGTCCCCCAGGGGTACCAGTGGCCGTTCATCTCGTGCGCGAAGCTGATCGCCACCGGGAGGTTGAGCCGCCGTACGGAACGCGCGTACGAGCGGATGTACTCGTCGTCCTTCCCGTCCGCGATGCCGGCGAGGCCCTTCTCCTTCGGCTCCCAGGCGATGTAGGGCAGCGCCCCGTAGTCCCAGGCGTTCCGGACGAGCGCGGTCTCGTACTGGTCGCCCCAGGCGGAGCAGAACTCGACGATGTTCGGCTTCTTGCCGGAGTCCGCGGCGAACTTCTCGACCGGCTTCATGGAGTCCGGGGCGCCGTCGGCGGCCACACCGAGGTACTTGGACTCCGGGCGCAGCAGCGGACGGATGTCGTACGGGACCACGGGCGCCGTGGAGGCCGCCGTCCCGGAGGAACCGCCGGTGCGTGTCCTGTACGCGTCGCGCCCCTCGGAGGAGAAGGTGCCGCACCCGGCGGTGCCGGAAAGCAGCACGCCGACGAGACCCGCGGCGGTCAGGCTGGCGTTCCGCCCAGTGGAACGGTGGTGGGGTGTGCCGAGGGGCGCGGAATGCTTGGAGTTAACAATTCCGGTATTGCGGATGACGTGATCCGCAAGGGGGTTGGACGCGGAATCGGCCGTGGGCGCGGGTGGCTGGCGAGGGCCTTCCGGGTCGTGGTTCGGGCCCCTGGGGAGGTCGGATGTAAGGGCGACGTGAGTCTCGACACGCCCGGGCGGCGGCCGGCCGGGGCGGGGGATCGCCGTCAAGCTTTGAGACTCCCGTAGCCCGCCCGTAACACGGGTGGGATCCAATGCGGGCATGGAGACGCCGACTGCACTGGTGATCGGGCAACTCGCCGCATACATGCGGGGGTTGACGCGGAGACTGGATCCTGGAGCGGGCTGGTACGGGGAGTTCCTGCGGCGGGACCCGGAGGGCATGCGGGCCTGCCTGGACGGGGTGGCGATGCCGCCGTGGGACGTACTGGAGTCGCTGCTCGGGGACCTGCCGGGGGATCCGGAGGCCACGGCCCGGGAGGCCGCCTACGCCGCCGGGCTGCGGGCCGCCGCCGTCGCCGCGTGGGACGCGGTGCCGGGCGGGGAGGGGGAGCTGCGGGCTCTGCTCGGCGCGGCCGAGGCGCAGTGGGCCGCCTCGGAGGCGGCGCTGCGGAGTCTGGCCGACCGGCTCGACGGGGCCCGCGACCGGGAGGAGGCGGCGGGGCTGGCGCGGGAGCTCGCCTGGACCCGCGACGACGCGTCCCGCGCCGCGGCCCGGGCCGCGGACCTGACGGCCCGCCTGCGCGCCCTGCCGACACCGGTACGACTGGCCGGAGTCCCGAGGCAGCGCGAGGGCCACGAGCCGTCCGCCCTCCCCGAGAGCCGGCAGCCGGGGCAGGCGCGGGTTGACGGTGCGGAGGGCCGGGAGCCGGGGCAGGCGCCGCTCGGCCGGGCCGAGGGTGGGGAGCCGGGGCCGGCGCCGGTCGGCTCGGCCGACGGCCGGGAGCCGGTCCGGACGCCGGGCGGCCGCGCGGACGGCGGTGAGCCGGTCCAGGCGCCGGTCGGCCGGGCCGAGACCCGTGAGCCACGCCAGGCGCCGGTCGGCCGGGCCGAGGGGCGGTGGCTGCGCGGAGCCCGCCGAGCGGGCGGTGCGCGCTACGCGGGCGCGACCCCGCCCGCCGCCCCCGCACCGGTCCCGGCCTCGGACCCGGCCGCCCCGCTCCCCGCCCCGCGCGGTGCCCGCTTCGCCGGCCAGTCCGCCGCCCCCGCTCCCACCCCGCCCGAAGCCGACCCCGCCACCTCCGGGTACGCCCCGTCCGAGCCCTGGCCGGCGCCGCCGGCCGTGTCCGGCGGTGGGGCCGGGCAGGCCGGCCACGCCTTACCGGACGGCCCCTGGCCCGCGGCGGTCGCGCGCGCCCCCGAGGGGGACCTGCCGACGTCGGTGCCCGGCCCCGGCGGACCCCGGGCGGGGTTCGTCGCGGAGCTGGTGGCGTTGCGGGAGCAAGGGCGGAGCGGGGAGGCGCACGCGTTGTTGTGCGAGGCCGCCGCGTGGCCCGCCGGGTATCTGCCCGGGCTCGCCGACGGGCTCGGGCGGGCCGGGCTGGCCGCCGACTGGGCCACCCTGCTGTGGGAGGCGGCCTCGCTCCCGCCCGACCGGCTCGCCGCCGCGGCCGCCGCCCTCGGCGAGGCCGGCCGGGACGCCGACTGCGACCGGCTCCTGCGCCAGGGCGTGGCCCGCCCCGCCGTCGAGGTCGCCGACGCCGCCCTGGCCCTCGGCGCCGCCGGCCGGGACCGGGAGGCCCGCGCCCTGCTCGGCGCCTTCGTCCGCCTGCGCACCGCCGAGGAGGCCGCCGCCCTGGCCCGCCGCGACCCGCACTGGTTCGCCCCCCGGCTGCTGGACGAGGCCCGCGCCCTGTCCGGCACCCGGCACCGGGACCTGGCGCACGCCCTGCGCGTGGCGGGGATCCCGGCGAGCTGAAGCGCTCGCCTGCTGACCGCAAACGACCACGTGGCGACGTAACTTGATCGACTACTCCAACCGCGCATGGTGGTCTTGCCCCGCGCTGTGACGAGGCCTACCTTCGACTCCCTACGCACCGTCTACGTGCGTAGAAGTCGGCGTTCCCGTCGCGAGGAGCAGCTCATGGCCCAAGTCGTCCGCGCCGCACTCGTCCAGGCCACCTGGACCGGAGACACCGAGTCGATGATCGTCAAACACGAGGAGTACGCCCGCCGGGCGGCCGCCGAGGGCGCGAAGATCATCGGCTTCCAGGAGGTGTTCAACGCCCCGTACTTCTGCCAGGTCCAGGAGCCCGAGCACTACCGCTGGGCCGAGGCCGTCCCCGACGGCCCCACCGTCCGCCGGATGCAGGACCTGGCCCGCGAGACCGGCATGGTCATCGTCGTCCCGGTGTTCGAGCTGGAGGCCGAGGGCTTCTACTACAACACCGCCGCCGTCATCGACGCCGACGGCAGCTACCTCGGCAAGT
>NZ_JBHWBP010000061.1:0-32254 GCF_042735575.1 Streptomyces sp. NPDC059564
GCAACATGCCCTGCCACATCTGCGGGGGCGAGATCCGCACCGCGGACCTCGCCGCCCGCAACCTCTTCTGGTGCCCGTCCTGCCAGCAGCGCTAGGCCCTGCCTAGAACCCGTGCGGCAGCCAGGGCGCGACGTCGCCCGCGAAGGCCCGCGAGGTCCGCGCGAGCGCGCCCGGGGCCGGCTCGCGCACCCGGCCCGCCGCCGCCAGCGAGGTCAGGGTGATCCCGCCCAGGTACGCCGAGCCCAGCTCCCGTACCGACAGCGCCAGCTCCGCCGCCTCCCCGGTCCGCACGCAGCGCGCCGCCCCGTCCGCGCCCGCCGTCAGCCGCCAGCGCCCCGCGTTCCAGGGACAGAACGCGTCCTCGACCTCCAGGACCACGTCCAGCGCGGCCCCGTACGTCCGGGCCTCCAGCGCCGCCGGCAGGTCCACCAGGCGCACGTGCAGCGCGTCCCGCTGCCGCGCCCGGATCCGGCGGACGTCGCTGACCAGGTGCAGCAGCGGATCGTCCGCGGGCCGCGCGTACGCCCGTACGCTCCAGGTCAGGTCGATCTCGAAGAGGTAGCGCCACAGCGCCGCGTACGCCGCCGGGTCCAGCGCGTCCACGTCCTGGACCTGGACCTTGCCGTCCGAGCCGGTCGTCTCCCAGTCCGGCTTGACCCGGTAGCGGGCGTACCCCACGACCTCGCCGTCCGCGCCCTCGGCCACCACGCACTTCAGCGGGGAAGCCCCTTCCCGGCGCGCCTCCGGGTCCAGCAGCCCCAGCCGCTCCCACCCGGGCTGCCGGGCCGGCATCCCCGGCCGGCCCGCGACCAGGGCGGCGTAGACGCGCTCGCAGTCGGCCAGCGCCTTCTCCGGATCCACCAGGCGCAGCCGCACCTGGTCCGTCCCCGGCGGCACCGTCACGCGCACGCGGGTGGTGTCGGCGTCGACCGCCAGGGAGTAGGCGCCGGTGCCGTAGCCGAAGCGCCCGTAGATCTCCGGCTCCGAGGCCGTCAGCACGGCGACCGGTTCACCACCCTCCCGGATGTCGTCCAATTGGCGGCGCATCATCGAGGTCAGCACCCCGCGCCTGCGGTGGGTCGGAGCGACGCCGACCATGGTCACGCCCGCCGCCGGGACCAGCGCCCCGCCCGGCACCGAGAGCCGGAAGCTGAAGGCCCCGGCCGAGCCGACACAGGTCTCCCCGTCCCAGACGCCCAGGGAACGCTCCAGCTCAGTGAGGGACCGGTAGAGCGTCCGCTCGGGAAGGGTCTCCGGAACGCCACCGAACGCCAGTTCCAGGTGGTCGTACCAGACATCCCACTCATCAGCCTGCAATACACGCGTATCAAGAGCCATGGGGCCATCCCTACCAGGGCATTCCGTCCCGGTCGAACTGTTTTCGACCTCCGGGGCGACCTATGTCCGGGGGTACCCCTGCGCGCACACAGCCGGGATGGATAGGGTCCCGGTGCAATGGCCTCGGCACGCGTGGAGACGCTCCTGGCCCGGACGCGCATGCTCTCGCACCGGGCCCGCACCGCCCTGCGCAAATCCGCCGTCGACTACTTCCGCGGCGACGCCTCCGACTGGCTCGCTTTCGCCGGGCTCCTGCTGACCGTGCCCGCCATCGCCTGCGGCACGCTGATGATGCCCGTCTGGTTCTCGCCGTCGGCGCTGGTCCTGCCCATCGTGGCGGGGGGCCTCCTGCTGCGGCCCGCGAGCCTGCTCGCCCTCTACGCCGCCTCCGCGACCGCCCTGATCGTGGAGGCCCTGGTCCTCGGCCCGTACACCGGGGGGCCCGCCCGGGTCACCCCGGGGACCGTGCTCGTGGTGGCGGCCTGCGGGTTCTTCGGGCTGGTCATCGCCCAGTTCCGCAGCCGCGTCGGCGTGCCCTGGCGGCGCGGCGGCACCATGCTCTTCGACCTGCGCGAACGGATCCGGGTGCAGAGCAAGCTGCCCGCCCTGCCGCGCGGCTGGCACCGCGAGATGGCCCTGCGGCCGGCCGGGGGCCAGTCCTTCTCCGGCGACTTCGTGGTCGCCGCCCGCACCAACGGCGGCCGGACCCTGGAGATCGTCCTCACCGACGTCTCCGGCAAGGGCATGGAGGCGGGCTCGCGCGCGCTCCTCCTCTCCGGCGCCTTCGGCGGGCTCCTCGGCGCCCTGCCCCCGCACGGGTTCCTCCCCGCAGCCAACGGCTACCTGCTCCGCCAGGACTGGGACGAGGGCTTCGCCACCTCCATCCACCTCGTCCTGGACCTGGAGACCGGCGACTACGAACTGCTCTCCGCCGGGCACCTGCCCGCCCTCCAGCTCTCGGCCGGCACCGGCCGCTGGCAGGAGGTCACCGGCGAGGGCCCGCTGCTCGGCGTCTACGACGGAGCCGAGTTCACCCCGGCGCGGGGGAACCTGCGGCGCGGCGACGTCCTGATGCTCTTCACCGACGGACTCGTCGAGACCGCCGAGCGGGACATCAGCGAGGGCATGGACCGCCTGACCGGCGAGGCCGACCGCTACGTCGCCGCCGGCTGGGAGGGCGCCGCCTGGCACCTGATCGAGAAGGTCGCCAAGGACGTCAACGACGACCGCGCCCTCCTCCTCATCCGCCGCTCACCCTGAGCCCTTCCGGGGCGGTCGGCCGCAGCCGCAGCCGGGGCGTGCCGGGCCACTCGTCGGCGATTGGCCCGTCCGGCGCGCCCGACGGCGTCCTACCGTGCCGCCATGGACCGCACGCTCGCCGCCGATCTCGCCTGCCTCCCCGACCTCCTCGACGCCACCCGCCGCGCCGCCGCCGAGGCCCTCGTCACCCTGGACGAGCGGCCCGTCGTACCGGCCCCGGCCGACGCCGGGCCGCCCGCGCCCGAGCCGCTGCCCGAGCACGGCGACGGCACCGAAGCGGCCCTGGACGCCTTCCGGACCCGCTGGGCACCGCGGTTCTCGGCCTCCGCGGGCCCCCGCTACCTCGGCTTCGTCACCGGCGGCGCCACCCCCGCCGCCCTCGCCGGCGACTGGCTGACCTCCGCCCACGACCAGAACTCCAACTCCGCCTTCGACGGCGCCGGCCAGCACCTGGAGCGCGAGACCACCGGCTGGCTGCGCACCCTCTTCGGCCTCTCCGACGCCCACACCGGCACCTTCGTCAGCGGCGCCACCCTGTCCAACACCGTCGGCCTCGCCATCGCCCGCGAGTGGCTCGGCGAACGCCTCGGCGTCTCCCCGGCCGAGGACGGCGTCGCGGCCCTCGGGCCCGTCCGCGTCCTGTCCGGCGCCCCGCACTCCTCCATCGCCAAGGCCCTCTCCGTCCTCGGCCTCGGCCGCGCCTGTCTCGTCCGGGTCCCCACCCTCCCCGGCCGGGAGGCCGTCGACCCCGCCGCCCTCGGCCGGGCCCTGGCCGACGCCCCCGGCCCGGCCGTCGTCGTCGCCAACGCCGGCACCGTCAACACCGTCGACTTCGACGACCTGACGGCCCTCGCCGCCCTCAAGGAGCGCCACGACTTCTGGCTGCACACCGACGCCGCCTTCGGCGCCTTCGCCGCCCTCTCCCCGGCCCACGCCCACCTCACCGCCGGACTCGACGCCTCCGACTCCGTCTGCGTCGACCTGCACAAGTGGCTGAACGTCCCCTACGACAGCGCCGTCCAGTTCACCCGCCGCCGTGACCTGCAGGCCCGCGTCTTCGCCAACGCCGCCGCCTACCTCGGGCCGCTGGGCGACGAACCCGACCTGGTCCACCTCACCCCCGAGAACTCCCACCGCCTGCGCGCCCTGGCCGCCTGGTTCACGCTCCGCGCGTACGGCCGCGCCGGCCACCGGGAGATCGTCGAACGCGACATCGACTGCGCCCGCGTCCTCGGCGCGGAACTGGAGCGGGACCCGGCCCTGCGCCTGCTCGCCCCGGTCCGCCTCAACGTCGTGTGCTTCACCCTCGCCGCCGCCCCCACCCCGCAACGGCTCGCCGCCCTGCGCGAAGCCGTCGCCGCCGAGGTGTTCGTCACGCCCACCGTGTACGGGGGAACCCCCGCGCTGCGCGCCGCGTTCTCCAACTGGCGTACCACGCACGCGGATGTACGCCGGGCCGCCGAGGCCCTGCGCACGGCAGCGAAGGAGATCGCATGACGCAGCGGCCGCTGACCCTCCAGGAGGTCGAGGCCCTCGCCCGCGCGGCGCACGAGGGCCAGACCGACAAGGCCGGCCGGCCCTACGCCGAGCACCTGGCGGCCGTCGCCGAGGGCGTCCGCCTGCGCGGCGGCACCCCGGCGCAGCAGGCGGCGGCCTGGCTGCACGACGCCGTCGAGGACGAGGCGATCAGCCCCGGCCGGCTGGCGGCCACGGCCGTCCCGGAGGAGGTCAAGGCCATGGTGCTGGCCCTGACCAAGCGCCCCGGGGAACCGCTGGAGGAGTACGCCGCCCGCGTCCTCGCCACCCCCGGCGCCCTCCTCGTCAAGGAGGCCGACCTCGCGCACAACGCCGATCCCGTACGCCTGTCCGTACTGGACGCGCCCACCCGCGAACGGCTGACCGCGAAGTACGCGTACGTCCGCTCCCTCCTCGGCATCACCACCCCGTGACCCGTACCTCTTGCCCGAAATGTGCCCAGTGCGCATGCGCTTGGCGGGAAAGAAGCGATGGCGATTCGTCACGGGACGGATAGGCAGGGCCGGTTGGTGGGAGGATGGTGCATGTGGGGGTGTGCACGGCCGTACGCCCCGGGCCGGCCAGGGGACGACCGAAGGTGTGATCAGTAGTGGCCATTTCGCTGTCAGTGGTGGTTCTGTTGGCGGTCATCCTGGTGATCCTGATCCGCGGCAAGCACATGAAGGCCGGCCCCGCGATCGTCGCGGTCCTCTTCGGCTTCTTCCTGGCGTCCAGCTCGATCGCGCCGGACGTCAACCGCTTCCTGAACTCCCTCGCCGACACCATCGCGGGCATCAAGCTCTAGCGGCCCGGCTCGGGGCGACCCCGGGAACGCGTCAGGGCCAGGTCGAGGAGACATCCTCTGACCTGGCCCTGAGCCGTTGGGAGCGGGTGACGGGAATCGAACCCGCGTAGCTAGTTTGGAAGACTAGGGCTCTACCATTGAGCTACACCCGCAGTACGCGCGCCGCAGGTCCGGGGACCGCGGCACGGACAGCATCCTAGCGGGTCGCGCGGGGGGTGCGCACACCCCTTTCCCGCCGCCGCGTACGGGCGCCGCGCCGCGCGCGCGTGCGGCCGCCGGAAAAGCGCGCGTGTCGGAGGGTCTCCGGGCATGTACCCTACGTGTCGCACCGACGGGGTGTGGCGCAGCTTGGTAGCGCGTCCGCTTTGGGAGCGGAAGGTCGTCGGTTCGAATCCGGCCACCCCGACCACCAGTACCGCCCGCATCAAGATCACGTTCGAAGATCGCGTTGTGGGCTGATTGCCGCTTGCGGTTACTATGCAAGCTGCGTGCCCGTGTGTCTGATGTACCGGGCCGAAGTCGGCCGAACCGCTGAATCACAGCGTTCGGCAGAACCCCCAGCAGTCAGCCACAAGGAGACCGAACCGTGAAGAGCGCCGTGGAGACCCTGAACCCGACTCGGGTTCGGCTCACTGTTGAGGTGCCCTTCGAGGAGCTCAAGGACAGCCTCGACGCGGCGTACAAGAAGATCAACCAGCAGGTCACGGTGAAGGGCTTCCGCAAGGGCAAGATCCCCGCCCGCGTCATCGACCAGCGCTTCGGCCGCGGTGCGGTGCTGGAGGAGGCCGTCAACGACGCCCTCCCGAAGTTCTACACCGAGGCGGTCAACGAGGCCGACCTGAACCCGCTGGGCCAGCCCGAGGTCGACATCAAGGAGCTGAAGGACGGCGAGCTGCTGTCCTTCACCGCCGAGGTGGACGTCCGCCCCGAGATCGAGATCCCGGACTACGCCGGCATCGAGGTCGAGGTCGACGCCATCGAGGTCTCCGACGAGGACGTCGAGAAGTCGGTCGAGCAGCTGCGCGGCCGCTTCGCGTCCACCAAGGACGTCGAGCGCGCCGCCCAGGACGGCGACGTCGTCACGATCGACCTCGAGGCCAAGGTCGACGGGGAGGTGCTGGAGGACGGTGTCGCCAGCGACGTCTCCTACACCATCGGCTCGGGCGAGCTGCTCGACGGCATCGACGAGGCCGTCACGGGCCTGGAGGCCGGTGGCGAGGCCACCTTCACCTCCCAGCTGAAGGGCGGCTCCGCCGAGGGCAAGGACGCCGAGGTCACCGTCAAGGTCACCAAGGTCTCCGCCAAGGAGCTGCCGGAGCTGGACGACGAGTTCGCCCAGATGGCGAGCGAGTTCGACACCCTCGAGGAGCTCAAGGCGGACAGCCGCAAGCGCCTCGAGAACATGAAGCAGTACGACCAGGCCACCCAGGCCCAGGAGCGCGTGCTGGAGAAGTTCCTGGAGCTCGCGGAGATCCCGGTCCCCGAGAAGCTGCTCGCGGACGAGGTCCAGACCCGCAAGCACAACCTGGAGCACCACCAGCTCGGCCAGATGGGCCTCGACCTCGAGAAGTTCCTCGAGATCCAGGGCAAGACGGCCGAGGAGTTCGACGCCGAGACCACCGAGCAGGCCGTCAAGGGCATCAAGACCCAGTTCCTGCTGGACGCCCTGGTCAACAAGGAGAAGCTGGGCGTCAACCAGGAGGAGCTCACCGAGCACCTCATGCGCCGCGCGCAGTCCTCGGGCATGTCCCCGGACCAGTTCGCCCAGGCCGTCGTCGAGGGTGGCCAGGTCCCGATGCTGGTCGGCGAGGTCGCTCGCGGCAAGGCCCTCGCGGTCGTCGTCGAGAAGGCCAAGGTCGTCGACACCAACGGTGAGGTCATCGACCTCTCCGACGACGAGGACGAGACCGAGACGGCCGCCGAGGTCGTCGAGGACGCCGTCGACGGTGACACCGAGGTGAAGGCCGAAGAGGCCAAGTAACACCCCGGGCGAAGCCCACTGAGCAGTGCCCCGAAGGGCCCGGACGCGGTCGCGTCCGGGCCCTTCGCGGTCCTCTCGTGACCCTCCTCGCGGGGCTCGGTTACCTTGCGCTCCGAGCGAACAGTTCGGGAAGCGGGATGGCGTTGTCCTACCTGCGCGTTAGGGTCCATGAATACGAGGGCACGGGAGTACCCGAAGCCGGAGGGCATCGCCCCACCGGTAGGTCCGCGCCCCAGAACGAGACGCTGAGACGGCATGTGGCCGTCGGAGACGAGCAGGTGGATACGTGACGAATCTGAAGCCTTACGCCGCGGGTGAGCCGTCCATCGGTGGCGGCCTCGGCGACCATGTCTACAACCGGCTGCTCGGCGAGCGCATCATCTTCCTCGGCCAGCAGGTCGACGACGACATCGCGAACAAGATCACGGCGCAGCTCCTCCTCCTGGCCGCAGAGCCGGAGAAGGACATCTACCTGTACATCAACAGCCCCGGTGGCTCCGTGACGGCGGGCATGGCGGTCTACGACACCATGCAGTACATCCCGAACGACGTCATCACCATCGGCATGGGAATGGCCGCCTCCATGGGCCAGTTCCTGCTCACCGGCGGCACCGCCGGCAAGCGCTTCTCCCTGCCGAACACCGACATCCTGATGCACCAGGGTTCCGCCGGCATCGGCGGCACCGCCTCGGACATCAAGATCCAGGCCCAGTACCTGCTGCGCACCAAGCAGCGCATGGCTGAGATCACCGCGCACCACTCGGGCCAGTCCGTGGAGGCGATCATCCGCGACGGCGACCGCGACCGCTGGTTCACGGCGGAGGAGGCCAAGGCGTACGGACTGATCGACGAGATCATCTCCGCCGCGTCCCTGGTCCCCGGCGGCGGCGGCACCGGGGCCTGATCCCGGCCCCCGGCGCACGGACCCTCGTACGCCCGCCCGCCCGATCCAGGCAACCTCAGCCCGCAGAACGCCACCAGGATGGTGAACACCCAGATGCAGAACAACTTCTCCGCGAGCGGCCTCTACTCCGGTCCGCAGGTGGACAACCGCTACGTCATCCCGCGCTTCGTCGAGCGCACCTCGCAGGGCGTGCGCGAGTACGACCCGTACGCGAAGCTCTTCGAGGAGCGCATCATCTTCCTCGGCGTGCAGATCGACGACGCCTCCGCCAACGACGTCATGGCGCAGCTGCTGTGCCTGGAGTCGATGGACCCGGACCGTGACATCTCGATCTACATCAACAGCCCGGGCGGTTCCTTCACCGCGCTGACGGCCATCTACGACACGATGCAGTTCGTGAAGCCGGACATCTCCACGGTCTGCATGGGCCAGGCGGCCTCCGCCGCCGCGGTCCTGCTCGCCGCCGGCACCCCCGGCAAGCGCATGGCCCTGCCGAACGCCCGCGTGCTGATCCACCAGCCGTCCGGCGGCACCGGCCGCGAGCAGCTCTCCGACCTGGAGATCGCGGCCAACGAGATCCTGCGCATGCGTGACCAGCTGGAGTCCATGCTGGCCAAGCACTCGACCACCCCGCTGGAGAAGATCCGCGAGGACATCGAGCGCGACAAGATCCTCACTGCCGAGGACGCGCTGGCGTACGGCCTGATCGACCAGGTCGTCTCCACCCGGAAGAGCTCGGCCTGATCCTTGCCGCCAGTTGGCGTGGGCACGCTGCCGCATTCGGCGATGTGAACCACGTCAAGGGGGCCCCGTTCGGGGCCCCCGGCAAGGTACCGTCGGATATGAGGCACCAGGAGCGCTGAACCAAGCGTCTCCCAGGCGAAGGGGAAGCACCTCGTGGCACGCATCGGTGACGGCGGCGACCTGCTCAAGTGCTCGTTCTGCGGAAAGAGCCAGAAGCAGGTGAAGAAGCTCATCGCAGGACCCGGTGTGTACATCTGCGACGAGTGCATCGACCTCTGCAACGAGATCATCGAAGAAGAACTCGCGGAGACCTCCGAGGTCCGGTGGGAGGAACTCCCCAAGCCCCGTGAGATCTACGAGTTCCTGGAGAGCTACGTCGTCGGCCAGGAGCCGGCGAAGAAGGCGCTCTCCGTAGCGGTCTACAACCACTACAAGCGGGTCCAGGCCGGCGAGAACGGCGGCGCGCAGGGCCGTGACGACGCGATCGAACTCGCGAAGTCCAACATCCTGCTGCTCGGCCCGACCGGTTCCGGCAAGACCCTGCTCGCGCAGACGCTCGCGCGCATGCTGAACGTCCCGTTCGCCATCGCCGACGCGACGGCGCTGACGGAGGCCGGGTACGTCGGCGAGGACGTCGAGAACATCCTGCTCAAGCTGATCCAGGCGGCGGACTACGACGTCAAGAAGGCCGAGACCGGGATCATCTACATCGACGAGATCGACAAGGTCGCCCGCAAGAGCGAGAACCCGTCGATCACGCGCGACGTCTCGGGCGAAGGCGTCCAGCAGGCGCTCCTGAAGATCCTGGAAGGCACGACCGCTTCCGTCCCCCCGCAGGGCGGACGCAAGCACCCGCACCAGGAGTTCATCCAGATCGACACGACGAACGTGCTCTTCATCGTGGGCGGCGCCTTCGCCGGCCTGGAGAAGATCATCGAGTCGCGTGCGGGCGCCAAGGGCATCGGCTTCGCGGCGACGATCCGCTCGAAGCGCGAGATCGAGGCCAGCAACCAGTTCCAGGAGGTCATGCCGGAGGACCTGGTGAAGTTCGGGATGATCCCCGAGTTCATCGGCCGTCTCCCCGTCATCACCTCGGTGCACAACCTGGACCGCGAGGCGCTGCTGCAGATCCTGATCGAGCCGCGCAACGCGCTGGTGAAGCAGTACCAGCGGCTGTTCGAACTCGACGGCGTCGAGCTGGACTTCGAGCGCGAGGCCCTCGAAGCCATCGCGGACCAGGCGATCCTCCGCCAGACCGGCGCGCGCGGGCTGCGCGCCATCATGGAAGAGGTCCTGATGTCGGTGATGTACGAGGTCCCGTCCCGCAAGGACGTGGCCCGCGTGGTCATCACCGCGGACGTGGTCCGCTCCAACGTCAACCCGACGCTGGTCCCCCGCATCGTCCCGAAGGACCAGGGCCCGCACGAAAAGTCGGCGTAGCCGCCAGGACATACGCGAAGGGGCGCTCCCGGCCGGGAGCGCCCCGTCGCGTATCCGCGGGATCAGACCTTGGTGCGCGAGGTGTTGTAGAGCTTCGCGGCCAGGGCGGCCACCTCGTCGAGCGTGCCGCTCTTTCCGCCGAGTGCGGCCGCGACCGGGTCGACGGCGGTGATCCCGACCAGGGTCGAGTAGTCACCCCAGGCGCAGGACGGGACCTCGACCTCCGTGGGCTCCTTGCCCGTGGGGGGCTTGGTGGTCTTCATCTTGATGCTGGCGCACTTCATCACGGCGCCCTTGAAGCCGGCCGGGGTGAACTCCTTCGGAGTGCCGACCAGCTCGTACGTGAAGCCGATTTTCTCGGTTTCGGCGTTGTTCTGGCTGATGCCAGCGTAGTAGGCGTCGACCGCCTTGGCCGGGTCGGCGATGTCGCCCCAGAGGCCGTTGGCCGAGAGCTGCTTCGCCTTCTTGTCCGTACCGATCGCGTACTTGGCGCCCGCGCTGTGCCCGTTCTGTACGCCGAGCGTCTCGGCGCGGGTCTTCCCCTCACCGGTGACCGGAGCATCGGCCGAGGGCGCGCCGGCGGCCGGGGGCGCCTTCTGGTAGCTGTCGACCGTGGCGGCGAAGGCCAGCTTGTGGCCCTTGGTGTCGGACGCGACCGCACCCGAGCCGCTGCCCTTCAGGAAGTACCAGCCGCCGCCCGCGATGACCGCGACCACGACGACCACGGCGATCACGGCCCCGGCCTTCGACTTCTTCGGGGGCGTGCCGCCGCCGTACTGGGGCTGGCCCTGGGGCTGCTGGTAGCCGTACGCGGGCTGCGGGGGCTGCTGCTGGAAGCCGGGCTGCTGGTAGCCCTGGGGCTGCGGCGGCTGCTGGGGGTAGCCCGGCGGGGGCGGGGGCTGCTGGGGGTAGCCGTAGCCCGGCTGGGGGGCGGCGGGCTGGCCGTACGGGCCGGGCGGCGGCGGGGGCTGCTGCCCGTACGGTCCCGGCTGCTGCGGCTGCCCGTACGGACCTGGCTGGTTGTAACTCATCCCGCGTCCCCCTGTGAGGTTTCTTATCTGTTCCTCACATCCTGTCGGACGCACACCCCGGCCGGGGCGCCGGGGTCCCAGGCGTTACGGAACTACGACGCCTTTGAAACCTCCATCGCGGAACGCAGTGCACGCGCCCGTTCCGCCAGCGCCTCGATCGTGACCGGCCCGTTCTCGACCGGCACGGTGACCGTCACCAGGGAACTGTGGTCGGCCCAGCTGCACAGAGTCAGCGTCCCGTCGGCCGTCGTGAGCGTGCCGCAGCTCATCGCGCCGCCCTCGGGTGTGCCGGCCTTCTGCACGGTGGCCCCGTTGACCCCCATGGCATGGAAGTTCTTGACGAGCTCCGCCCCGGGATCCTTGTCCGTGAAGGCGCCCGACGCCCCGCTGACCACCAGCTGCGCGGTCCCCGCCTGGTCGGCGTACACCACGGCCACCGGCGCGGTGCCCTTCTTGGCCATCCCCTGCCCCAGCCTGATGGCGTCCACGCGCGGCCCGGAGTCCTGCAGGGTCAGTCCCTGGAAGGAGGCGGGCGGGACCAGCTTGTACCGGCCGGCGTCCTCGGGGCCGCCGAGCAGCGTGCCCACGGCCAGCTTGCCGAGGAACACCCCCGAGCCGACGGCCAGCACGGTGATCACCGTCCGCAGGACGAGCCTGCGCTTGGGTGGTGCGGACGGTACGGGCTGGTACGGGAAGGCCTGCGGGGTGATCTCGTTCATGGCCGCATGAGACGGCCTCCGACCGGCCGAGGTCAACGGGAGGGCCCGTTGCGGAATGGATTCGTGACGCGGGCGGCGCCCGCCGTATCCTGTGCCCCGTGACCGAGAACACGCAGACACCCAGTGCCCCCAACTCCGAACTGCCGACCTCCTACGCGCCGGCCGACGTAGAGGGGAAGCTCTACGAGCGCTGGGTAGAGCGTGGCTACTTCGAGGCGGACGAGAAGAGCGAGAAGCCTCCGTACGCCATCGTCATCCCGCCGCCGAACGTCACCGGAAGCCTCCACCTGGGGCACGCCTTCGAGCACACGCTGATCGACGCCCTCACCCGCCGCAAGCGCATGCAGGGCTACGAGACCCTGTGGCAGCCGGGCATGGACCACGCGGGCATCGCCACCCAGAACGTCGTCGAGCGCGAGCTCGCCAAGGAGGGCAAGTCCCGCCACGACCTGGGCCGTGAGGCGTTCGTCGAGCGCGTCTGGAAGTGGAAGGGCGAGTCCGGCGGTCAGATCTCCGGCCAGATGCGCCGCCTCGGCGACGGCGTCGACTGGGCGCGCGAGCGCTTCACCATGGACGAGGGCCTTTCCGAGGCCGTCCAGACCATCTTCAAGAAGCTCTACGACGACGAGCTGATCTACCGCGCCGAGCGCATCATCAACTGGTGCCCGCGCTGCCTCACCGCGATCTCCGACATCGAGGTCGAGTACCAGGACGACGACGGTGAGCTCGTCTCCATCCGGTACGGGGACGGGGAGAACTCCATCGTCGTCGCCACGACCCGCGCCGAGACGATGCTGGGTGACACCGCCGTGGCGGTCCACCCCGAGGACGAGCGCTACAAGCACATGGTCGGCACCGAGATCGAGCTGCCGCTGACCGGCCGCCGCATCCCGATCGTCGCCGACGAGCACGTCGACCCGGAGTTCGGCACCGGCGCCGTCAAGGTGACCCCGGCGCACGACCCGAACGACTTCGAGATCGGCCAGCGCCACGGCCTGCCCAACCTCGCGGTCATGGACGAGCACGCCATCATCACCGCCCACGGCCCCTTCCAGGGCCTGGACCGGCTGGAGGCCCGCTCCGCCATCGTCGCAGCGCTGCGCGCCGACGGCCGGATCGTCGCCGAGAAGCGCCCGTACACCCACTCGGTCGGACACTGCTCGCGCTGCAAGACCACCATCGAGCCCCGTCTGTCGCTCCAGTGGTGGGTCAAGGTCGGCCCGCTCGCCAAGGCGGCCGGTGACGCGGTCCGCGACGGCCGGGTCAAGATCCACCCGCAGGAGATGGAGAAGCGCTACTTCGACTGGGTCGACAACCTCCACGACTGGTGCATCTCGCGCCAGCTGTGGTGGGGCCACCGCATCCCGGTCTGGTACGGCCCGAACGGCGAGATCGTCTGCGTGGGCCCCGACGAACAGCCGCCGGCCGGCGAGGGCTGGACCCAGGACACGGACGTCCTGGACACCTGGTTCTCCTCGGGCCTGTGGCCGTTCTCCACGCTCGGCTGGCCGCAGCAGACCGACAGCCTCGCGAAGTTCTACCCGAACGCCGTCCTGGTCACCGGCTACGACATCCTCTTCTTCTGGGTCGCCAGGATGATGATGTTCGGCCTCTACGCGATGGACGGCACCCCGCCGTTCGGCACCATCGCCCTGCACGGCATGGTCCGCGACGAGCGCGGCAAGAAGATGTCGAAGTCCTTCGGCAACGCCGTCAACCCGCTGGACTGGATGGACAAGTACGGCTCCGACGCCGTCCGCTTCACCCTGGCCCGCGGCGCCAACCCGGGCATCGACGTCCCGATCGGCGAGGACTGGGTCCAGGCCTCCAGCAAGTTCGCCAACAAGATCTGGAACGCCACGCGCTTCGCGCTGATGAACGGCGCCACGATCGAGGGCGACCTGCCGCCGGTCGAGCAGCTGTCGGCGACCGACCGCTGGATCCTGTCGCGCCTGAACAAGACCGTGGCCGAGGTCGACGCGTACTACGAGGATTACCAGTTCTCGAAGCTGTCGGACGCCCTCTACCACTTCGCGTGGGACGAGGTCTTCGACTGGTACGTCGAGCTCTCCAAGACGACCTTCTTCGCGGGCGGCGAGCCGGCCAAGGCCTCCGCCCGGGTCCTCGGCGAGGTCCTCGACGTCATGCTGCGCCTGCTCCACCCGGTGGTCCCCTTCGTCACCGAGACCCTGTGGACCACGCTGACCGGCGGCGAGTCCCTGGTGATCGCCGACTGGCCCAAGGACAGTGGCTTCCGCGACGCGCAGTCCGAGGCCGAGATCGAGGGCGTCCAGACCCTGGTCCGCGAGGTCCGCCGGTTCCGCAAGGAGCAGGGCCTCGACGACAAGCAGAAGGTCCCGGCCCGCCTGGGCCTGTCCGGCACCGCGCTCGCCGCGCACGAGGCCGCGATCCGCCAGGTGCTGCGCCTCCAGCCGGAGGGTGACGACTTCAGCGCCACCGCGACCCTCCCCGTCGGCGGTGCCACGGTCGCGCTCGACCTGTCCGGCACCATCGACATCCCGGCCGAGCGCAAGCGGCTGAGCAAGGACCTGGCCGCCGCCGAGAAGGAGAAGCAGCAGGCCGGGGCGAAGCTCGGGAACGAGGCCTTCCTGGCCAAGGCCCCCGACAACGTCGTGGACAAGATCAAGGGCCGGCTGGCCAAGGCCGAGGGCGACATCGCCCGGATCCAGGCCCAGCTGGACGCGCTGCCCGCCGCGTAGCCAAGGCGTACGAAGGCCCCCGCACCCGTCGGTGCGGGGGCCTTTCGCGTGCTCGGAGCGGCTGCGGACGGCCCTGCGCGATGCCATCCCTAGTGCCGCATATCACTTCATATGTCCGCCTCGCGGATTCGATCCCGGCCGCCGACCACGGATGATGGAGGGCATGCACGTCAAGCCCGCCCTCTCGGCGTTCCACCGGGTCGTGGCATCCGGCCGCCGGCTCACCGAGAGCTGGGCCGGCTCACCCCGGGCGCAGGACGTCCTCACCGCCGTGGGCTGTCTGGCCCTGATGGCCCTGGACCTGCCGGGCCTGGCCGCCGCCGACAACTCCCTGAGCGGGCCGCAGGCCGCCGTCGTGCTCACCCTGGGCTGCTCCAGCCTGCTGGTGCGGCGCCGGATGCCGTGGGTGCCGTACGCGACGTCGCTGCTGTTCATCGGCTGGCTGCACGAGCTGACGCTGATCCAGTTCGCGCTGTACTCCGTAGGCCGCTACCGGGGGCGGCGCGCCGGGATCCTGGCCACCCTCGGCTACGTGGCCTTCGCGCTCGCGGTGTTCAGCGTGCCGGGCTGGCCCGAGCCCCGGGCGCAGACGCTCAGCTCCTTCCTCAGCCTGGTGGTGCCGATCGGCGTCCTCGCCTCGGCCGTCGGGATCGCCGCCTACCGGCAGGACCTGGTGCGCGAGCTGGCGGCCCGGCGGGCCGAGGCGGCGGTGCTGAACGCCGTCCAGCAGGAGCGGACCTCGGTGGCCCGGGACGTCCACGACTTCGTCGGGCGGGAGCTGACCCTGCTGACGGTGCGCTCCGAGGTGCTGTCGACGCGGGCGCGCGAGACGGCGTACGCGAAGGACTTCGAGGAGCTGTCCGACACCGCGCGGCGGGCCCACCTGGTGCTCAACGAGATCATCGTGCAGCGCGGGGAGCGGGCCGCGACCCCGGGCGTGGACGGGCTGGCGGCACTCGCGCAGGAGAGCGGGCGGGCCGGTTCGCCGGTCCGCCTGGCCATGGACCCGGACGCGCACGCGCTGTCGCCGCTGCGGCAGGCGGCGGTCTACCGGGTGGTGCAGGAGTGCCTGACGAACGCCGCCAAGCACGCGCACGGCGAGACCATCGAGGTGGCGATCCGCGTCGACGGACCGCAGCTGCGGATCGCCGTCAGCAACGGCCTCCCGGCCAGCACCCCGGGCCGCGCCCCCGTCTCGGCGGGCTCGGGCACGGCGAGCATGGCCGAACGCGTCCGGAGCCTGGGCGGCACCCTGACGGCGACCCGCACCGAGGCGGCGTACGAGGTCGTGGCGACGCTCCCGCGCGGCTGACCTCCGATCAGCTCGCAGCTCGCACCGGCGAGTGAGCCGAAGGGGCGCGCCTGGGGACCTGTGAGTCAGGCTTTGGCGCCCCGGAGGCGAACCGAGCCCTTCAAAAAGGTGTCCAGGTCCTCCACGCACTTGCCCGAGCCCAGGGCCACGCAGTCCAGCGGGGCGTCCGCGACGAAGACCGGGATGCCCGTGGCGGAGGCGATGCGCAGGTCGAGGCCGGGCAGGAGGGCGCCGCCGCCGGCGAGGACGATGCCGTGCTGCATCACGTCGCCGGACAGTTCGGGCGGGCATTCCTCCAGGGTGGTGCGGACGGCGGCGATGATGGCCTCGACCGGCTCGTCCAGGGCGGAGCGCACGTCCGGGGCGGTCAGCTCCAGCGTCTTCGGCATGCCGCCGACCTTCTCGCGGCCCCGCACGGTGAAGGTGCGGGTCTCCAGCTCGGGCCGGTCCGGGACGGGCCACGCCGAGCCGATGCCGATCTTGACGTCCTCGGCGGTGCGCTCGCCGATGAGCAGCGCGTGTTCCTTGCGCACGTGGTCCATGATCGCCGCGTCCAGCCGGTCCCCGCCGACGCGCAGGGACTGGGAGGTGACGATCCCGCCGAGGGAGATGACGGCGACCTCGCAGGTGCCGCCGCCGATGTCGACGACCATGGACCCGCGGGCCTCGGCGACGGGCAGCCCGGCGCCGATCGCCGCCGCCATCGGTTCCTCGATCAGGTGAACCGCCCTGGCGCCGGCCCGGGTGGAGGCGTGGACGATGGCCCGCCGCTCGACCTGGGTCACCCCGGAGGGGACGCAGATCACCATCCGGGTCCGGGGCCGCCGGCCGGGGACGGCCTTGCGGACGAAGTGCCGGATCATCTCCTCGGCGGCCTCGTAGTCGCAGATCACCCCGTCCTTGAGGGGGCGGATCGCGGTGATGGAGCCCGGGGTGCGGCCGATGGTCTCCTTGGCTTCGCTGCCGACGGCGAGGGCGGTGGTCGTGCCCGCCCTGACCGCGACCACGGACGGCTCATTGAGGACGATCCCGTGCCCTCGGGCGTAGACGAGGGTGTTCGCGGTCCCCAGGTCGATGCCTATGTCGCGGCTGGAGGCTGTCTTGTTGGCGCTGGCCTGCGGCATTTGTTCCCCAATCTCCTGTCCGCAAGGCTTGCATAACGATCCGGTCGCTTTCGCCGCCGATGGTCCCGAAACGGCCGGGCCGAAAGTCCCGGGGGCCCTCGTCCGTAGACTGGGGTCCGTGAGTGAGCAGCAGCCCGAGAGCCACGACCGCGACGACGTCGACCACCTCGACGACTCCTTCGACGAGTTCGACCAGATAGTGGCGGAAGAGTCCGTCCGCGACCCCGACCTGGCGGTGATCGAGGCCGGCAGCCGCACCCTGCGCGCCCAGGCCGGGCCGCCCACGGGCGATCCGGTGCCGTCCCGCCCCCAGGACCCGGAGGTGGCGAAGGCGCTCCTGGAGGTGGAGCAGGAGCTCGCCACGCGCTGGGGCGAAACCAAGCTGGAGCCGTCCGTCAGCCGGATCGCCGCGCTGATGGACGTCCTGGGCGAGCCGCAGCGCGCGTACCCGTCCATCCACGTCACGGGGACCAACGGCAAGACCAGCACGGCCCGGATGATCGAGGCCCTGCTGAACGCCTTCGAGCTGCGCACGGGCCGCTACACCAGCCCGCACGTGCAGTCCGTCACCGAGCGCATCAGCCTGGACGGGGCGCCGATCAGCGCCGAGCGCTTCGTCGAGACGTACCACGACATCAAGCCGTACGTGGAGATGGTCGACGCCGCCGAGGAGTACCGGCTGTCGTTCTTCGAGGTGCTCACGGGCATGGCGTACGCGGCCTTCGCGGACGCGCCCGTCGACGCGGCGGTGGTCGAGGTCGGCATGGGCGGCAGCTGGGACGCCACCAACGTGATCGACGGGTCGGTCGCGGTGGTCACCCCGATCAGCCTCGACCACACGGACCGGCTCGGCTCGACGCCCGGTGAGATCGCCGAGGAGAAGGGCGGCATCATCAAGCAGGGCGCCACCGTGATCCTGGCGCAGCAGCCGGTGGACGCGGCGCAGGTGCTGCTGAAGAAGGCCGTCGAGGTCGACGCGACCGTGGCCCGCGAGGGCATGGAGTTCGGGGTCGTCTCCCGCGAGGTGGCGGTCGGCGGCCAGATGCTGACCCTGCGCGGGGTGGGCGGCGAGTACGACGGCATCTTCCTGCCGCTGTACGGCGCCCACATGGCGCACAACGCGGCGGTGGCGCTGGCCGCCGTCGAGGCCTTCTTCGGGATCGGCGCGGAGCACGCGCGGGAGCTGGACGGGGACACGGTGCGCCGGGCCTTCGCCTCGGTGACCTCGCCGGGCCGCATGGAGGTCGTGCGCCGCAGCCCGACGGTGATCCTGGACGCCGCGCACAACCCGGCCGGGGCGGCGGTCACGGCGGAAGCCGTCACCGAGGCCTTCGGCTTCAGCCGGCTGATCGGCGTGGTGGCAGCGAGCGAGGGCAAGGACGTCAAGGGCGTCCTGGCGGCCTTCGAGCCGATCTTCGCGGAGGTCGTCGTCACGGAGAACACCAGCCACCGGGCGATGGGCGCGGACGAGCTGGCGGCCGTCGCGGTGGAGGTCTTCGGGCCGGACCGGGTGCAGGTGGAGCCGCGGCTGGACGACGCCCTGGAGGCGGCGGTCACCCTGGCGGAGGAAGAGGCCGAATACGGTGGGGCCGGGGTCCTGGTGACCGGTTCCGTGATCACGGTGGGCGAGGCCCGCCTGCTGTTCAAGAGGGGCTGAGGGATCGATGCGCACGCTCTGTGCGAGCACGCTGATCGGTGAATTCTTCGTCGTCGGCTTCGCGGGCCTGGTGGCCATGAAGAACCCGGACCTGACCCAGGCCCAGGTGTGGACGGTCTGCGGCGTGACCATGCTGCTGTCGGTGCTGCTGTGCGGGATGCTCTCGCGTCCCGGCGCGGTGCAGCTCGGCTGGGCGCTGCAGATCGGGCTGATCGCGAGCGGTTTCGTGGTCCCCACGATGTTCTTCCTGGGCGCGGTCTTCGCCGGTCTGTGGTGGTGCTCGGTGCACTACGGCCGCAAGATCGACGCGGTCAAGGCCCGCTGGGCCGCCCAGAGTGAGGCTCAGGCCTGACCTCGCGTGCCACGCCGACCGGGTGCTTGACTTGCGCCCGGTCGGTGCGCGCCTCCCCGCCGTGGCGGGGGTGGTCCGGGCTTGCCCTTGTGCTCGCCGTATTGAGCTTCCTGCTCCCCGCCAGCGCGGGGTCCCAGGGGCTGCGCACCGGCCCCACCCGACCCCTGTAGCCTCGGGTAACCGCACCCGTTTGCCGCAAGGAGTTACAACATGACCCAGCGCACGCTCGTCCTGCTCAAGCCGGACGCGGTCAGGCGTGGCCTGGTGGGCGAGATCATCGGTCGTTTCGAGCGCAAGGCGGGCTGGACCATCCCTGCGCTGGAGCTGCGCACGCTCGACCGGACCATCCTGGAGCAGCACTACGCGGAGCACGTGGGGCGCCCGTTCTACGAGCCCCTCATGGGCTTCATGGCGAGCGGTCCGGTCGTCGCCCTGGTGGTGGAAGGGGAACGCGTGATCGAGGGTGTCCGCCAGCTGGCCGGACCCACCGACCCGATCGCCGCGGCGCCCGGTTCCATCCGCGGCGACTTCGGCACCATCACCCGGGAGAACCTGGTCCACGCCTCGGACTCCGAGGAGTCCGCGGAGCGGGAACTGAAGCTGTTCTTCCCCGCTCTCTGAGCACTCTTTCCTGACGAGACATCAGCCAAATAGCGCTCATGACCTGGGGCGACCGAAGTAATTTCGGTCGCCCTTCGGTATAGCGGGCCGCGACCGGGAACGCCTGGACAGGACACGACGTCACCACTAAGGGGGCGGGTATCCGTTCCGGCGGGATTGCCGGAGTCCCGTCGCGCGGTGTCCGCACTTGCGGCACTACGATGGGGCCTCCACCCACACACCCACCTCGCCGACCTGACAGCAGCCGCTATCAACTGGAAGGCCAGACGCTCCTCATGGGGAACAAGGGGAACAACATGTCGTTCATCGGCCGTGACATGGCGATCGACCTCGGGACCGCCAACACGCTGGTGTACGTGAGGGGCCGGGGAATCGTTCTGAACGAGCCGTCCGTGGTCGCCATCAACACGAACACCGGTGGAATTCTCGCGGTCGGCTCCGAGGCGAAGAAGATGATCGGCCGGACGCCCGGCAACATCGTCGCCGTACGGCCCCTCAAGGACGGCGTGATCGCCGACTTCGAGATCACCGAGCGGATGCTCCGGTACTTCATCCTCAAGATCCACAAGCGCCGCTACCTGGCGCGTCCGCGCGTGGTGGTCTGCGTGCCCTCCGGCATCACCGGAGTGGAGCGCCGCGCGGTCATCGAGGCGTCCACGCAGGCCGGCGCCCGCCAGGTGCACATCATCGAGGAGCCCATGGCCGCCGCCATCGGCTCGGGCCTGCCCGTCCACGAGGCCACCGGCAACATGGTCGTGGACATCGGCGGCGGCACCACCGAGGTCGCCGTCATCTCCCTCGGCGGAATCGTCACGGCACAGTCCATCCGGGTGGCCGGCGACGAGCTGGACAACGCGATCATCCAGCACATCAAGAAGGAGTACTCGCTGCTCCTCGGCGAGCGCACCGCCGAACAGATCAAGATCACCATCGGGTCGGCGTACGACCTCGACAAGGACGAGCACACCGAGATCCGCGGCCGCGACCTGGTCTCGGGCCTGCCCAAGACCGTCGTGATCTCGGCCGCCGAGGTCCGCAAGGCCATCGAGGAGCCGGTCAACGCCATCGTCGACGCGGTCAAGACCACGCTCGACAAGTGCCCGCCGGAGCTCTCCGGCGACATCATGGACCGCGGCATCGTGCTCACCGGCGGCGGCGCCCTGCTCCGCGGGCTCGACGAGCGGCTGCGCCGCGAGACGGGCATGCCGATCCACATCGCGGAGGACCCCCTCGACTCCGTGGCCCTCGGCTCCGGCAAGTGCGTCGAGGAGTTCGAAGCCCTCCAGCAGGTCCTGGACGCCCAGCCCCGGCGGTGATCGAATCCCCGTCAAAGGGGCATGCGGAACACAAGGATCCGCCGTACGGGTGCTACCGCGCCCGTGCGGCGGATCGTTGATATACAGGCACAGTCCGGTGCGTGCCCCGGCTCCACCGGAGCGGCTCCGCCGCAGGTGTTTCTACGGCTCCGCCGCATGGGTTTCTACGAGGAAGGCACGGCCGCCGCACGTGAGGGACACACGAGAGAGCCGGCTGCTCCTGGTGCTGCTGATCGCCATCGCGTTCGCTTTGATCACGGTGGACATCAGAGCGGGCGAGGAGTCGCCGGTCGACGGTGCCCGGCAGGCCGCCGCAGCGGTCTTCGGTCCGGTCGAGAAGGGCATGGCGACCGCGGTGGATCCGGTCGCCAACGCCATAGGGGCCGTACGCGACTCCGGCGAGCGCCACAACCGGATCGCGACGCTGGAGCGCGAGAACACCGC
Source organism: Streptomyces sp. NPDC059564 (assembly GCF_042735575.1). NCBI lineage: Bacteria > Bacillati > Actinomycetota > Actinomycetes > Kitasatosporales > Streptomycetaceae > Streptomyces > Streptomyces sp. NPDC059564. Next base: position 21,284 of record NZ_JBHWBP010000061.1, read on the forward strand.
GCTCAAGGCCAAGCTGGGCAGCGACGACCAGACCCGCAGCCGGATCCACGAGCTCGACGAGATGCTCAAGCGGGCCGGCGCCGGACAGTACGGGATCAAGGGCGCCGAGGTCATCGGGATAGGAGCGGCCCAGGGCTTCTCCTGGACCGTCACCATCGACGCGGGCAGCAAGGACGGCATCGAGCGCGACATGACCGTCCTCAACGGGGACGGACTCGTCGGCCGCGTCGCGACGGTCGGCCCCGACACCGCCACCGTGGTCCTCGCCAACGACCCCGACTTCACCGTCGGGACCCGCCTGGAGAAGACCGGCGAGCTCGGCTTCGCCACCGGTCAGGGCGACCGCGCCCTGTCCGTGCAGATGCTCAACGGCAAGGCCAAGGTGAACCCGGGCGACCGGCTCGTCACCTTCGGCTCCCGCGGCAACAAGCCCTTCGTGCCGGGCGTCCCGATCGGCGAGGTCGTCAAGGCCGACCCCTCGCGCGGCGACCTGACCCGCACCGTCTGGGTGCGGCCGTTCGTCGGATTCTCCCGCCTGGACATCGTCGGCGTCGTCGTCATGCCCCCGCGCGAGGACCCGCGCGACGCCGTCCTGCCGCCCAAGCCCGAGGCACCCAAGCCCACCCCGACGGTCACCGTCACGGTCACCCCGTCCGCGTCCGCCGGCCTCGCCAAGCCGGCCGACGAGTAGGAGCCGATCACCATGCGCTTCAACCGGATCCTGCTGTCGGGCACGCTCGTCGCCGTCGCGCTCGTCATCCAGGTCACCGTCCTCGGCCGGCTCCAGCTGCCCGGGGCCGTCCCCGACCTCCTCCTGCTCACCGTGGTCGCGCTCGCCCTCGTCTACGGGCCCGTCGGCGGAGCCCTCATCGGCTTCGGAGCCGGGCTGCTCGCCGACCTGGCCCCGCCCGCCGACCACGCCGCCGGGCGGTACGCGCTCGTCCTGTGCCTGATCGGCTACCTCGTGGGCCTCGTCCGCCCCGACAACGGGCGGTTCCGTTCCGCCTGGGGGCCGATGCTCACCGTCGTCGGCGCCGCGATCTCCTCCACCCTGCTCTACGCCGGTGTGGGCGCCCTCGTCGGCGACACCGCCGCCCGGCACGTGGGCCTGGCCGGGCTGCTGTTCACCGCCACCCTCTACGACCTGCTGCTCGCTCCCTTCACGGTGCCGTTCATCATGGCCCTGGCCCGGCGCGCGGAGAACGACCCGATGGCCGTCGAAGCGGGCGGCGGACCGCCCCAGGGCAAGGACGTGTCCTCCGGCTGGCTGGCCGGCGGCACGGGCCTGCGCATCGGCAGCCAGCGCGGTGGCCTGCGGCTGAGGAACGGGCGGGGCCGCGCCAACCGGGCCGGCCGCATAAAGGGCGTCAAGGGCGTGAAGAGCGTCAAGAAGCTGTGACGGGGGAGCAGTCGTGACCAACATTCCGGAGACCGGCCGCACCCCCCGGGTGCAGATCCGGCTCGTCATCCTGCAGGTGCTCGTCTTCTCCCTGCTGTTCACCCTGGGCGGCCGGCTCTGGTACCTCCAGATCCGCAACGGCCAGGAGTACTCCGACGAGGCCAAGAACAACCACGTCCAGCAGGTCGTCCAGCCCGCCGTCCGCGGCTCGCTCCTCGACGCCCGCGGCGTTCCGCTGGCCGACAACGAGACCCGTCTCGTCGTCTCCGCCAGCCGCACCGAGCTGATGAAGATAAAGGACAAGGGCAAGGGCGTCCTGACCCGGCTCGCCGGGGTCCTCGACATGAAGCCGCAGGACGTCATGGACAAGGTCCGCCTCTGCGACTCCAAGACCCCGCAGCCCTGCTGGAACGGCTCCCCGTACCAGCCCATCCCGGTGACCCTGGAGGCCACCACCCAGCAGGCCCTCCAGATCCGCGAACGCCCCGAGGACTTCCCCGGCATCACCGCCGAGCCCACCGCCGTACGCCGCTACCCGGCCCCCGGCGGCGCCAACACCGGCCAGGTCCTCGGCTACCTCTCCCCGGTCACCGACGACGAGATCATCAAGGCGAAGAACACGAACTCGCCGTTCCTGCGCTCGGACCAGGTCGGCCGCTTCGGCCTGGAGCGCACCTACGACAAGGAACTGCGCGGCAAGTCCGGCGTCACCCGCTACGAGGTGGACAACCTCGGCCGCGTCATCGGCGAGGCCGCCAACGACCCCGCGGTCCCCGGCGCCAACGTCGTCACCAGCATCGACTCCCGCGTCCAGGCCGTCGCCGAGTACGAGCTCAACGCGGCCATGGTCGAGGCGCGCAAGCAGATCGACCGCAACACCGGCGTCCCCTACAAGGCCGACGCCGGCGCCATCGTCGTCCTGGAGTCCAAGACCGGCCGGGTCGTCGCGATGGCCTCCAACCCGACCTACGACCCCAACGTGTGGGTCGGCGGGATCTCCGGCAAGGACTACGCCAGGCTCACGGCCAAGGAAGCCAACGTCCCGCTGATGAACCGGGCGATCCAGGGCCAGGCGGCTCCCGGCTCCATCTTCAAGGTCATCCCGACCGCGGCCGCGGTCAACGCCGGATACAAGTTCGACGGCGACTACCCCTGCCCCAGCTCGTACTCCATCGGCGGCCAGGTCTTCAAGAACTTCGAGTCCCAGGGCCACGGCAGCATCACCCTCGGCCGGGCCCTGGAGGTCTCCTGCGACACCGTCTTCTACGCCCTCGGCCACCAGCAGTGGCTGAAGGACGGCGGGCTCCATCCGGTGAAGAACCCGGCGCAGATCTTCTACAAGACCGCCCACCAGTTCGGCCTCGGCGCGGAGACCGGCGTGGACCTGCCGGGCGAGGAGAAGGGCCGGGTCCCCGACCGCGAGTGGAAGCAGAAGTTCTGGGAGGCCAACAAGGACCAGTGGTGCAAGACCGGCAAGAAGGGCGGCACCTACGTCGAGCTGCTGTCCTACGAGAACTGCCTCGAAGGCAACCTCATGCGCGCCGGTGACGCCGTCAACTACTCCATCGGGCAGGGCGACACGCTCGTCACCCCGATCCAGATGGCCACCATCTACGCGGCCATCTCCAACGGCGGCACCCTGTGGAACCCGACCATCGGCAAGGCGGTCATCAGCGCCGACGGCAAGAAGGTCGAGGAGATCCAGCCGAAGGCCCACGGCAAGCTGCCCATGACCGAGGAGACCCGGTCGAAGATAGGAGAAGCGCTGGAGGGCGTCGCCACCCGCGGCACCGCCGCCTGGCGCTTCGGCGGCTGGCCGCAGAAGGAGATCCCGATGCACGCCAAGACCGGCACCGCCGAGGTCTACGGCAAGCAGACGACCTCGTGGTTCGCCACGTACACCGAGGACTACACGATCGTGATGACGATCTCCCAGGGCGGCACCGGCTCCGGCGCCTCCGGTCCCGCGGTGCGCAACGTCTACAACGCCATCTACGGCCTCGACATGGCCGGCAAGCAGGACCCGAAGAAGGCCCTGCTGCTCAAGCCCGAGGCCAAGCTGCCCACCATCCAGCCCGACGGCTCCATCGACGCCCCCGAGGTCAGGCCGTACGTGCCGCCGTCGCCCGAGGACTCGGCCCCGCCCGCCCTCGCCGGACCGCCGGCCCCGCCCGCGGCCAGGCAGGACTGAGGCCCCGATGCAGACCGCGAACAAGTTCTCCGTCTCCCGGTACGCGCCCCGGCGCGGCCCCGTGGCCAAGCTGACCGCGCGGGACTCCGTCGTGCGTCGGCTCGACTGGCCGATACTGCTGTCCGCGCTCGCGCTGTCCTTCATCGGCGCGCTGCTGGTGTGGTCGGCGACCCGCAACCGCACCTCGCTGAACCAGGGGGACCCGTACTACTTCCTCCTGCGGCACGCCATGAACACCGGCATCGGCCTCGTGCTGATGATCGGCACCGTCTGGCTCGGGCACCGCACCCTGCGCGGGGCCGTGCCGATCCTGTACGGGCTCTCGCTGGTCCTGATCATCGCCGTGCTCACCCCGCTCGGCGCCACCATCAACGGCGCCCACGCGTGGATCGTGATCGGCGGCGGGTTCTCGCTCCAGCCCTCCGAGTTCGTGAAGATCACGATCATCCTCGGTATGGCCATGCTGCTCTCCGCCCGGGTGGACGCCGGCGACCTCGCCCACCCCGACCACCGCACCGTGGTCAAGGCCCTGTGCCTGGCCGCCGCCCCCATGGGCATCGTCATGCTGATGCCCGACCTCGGCTCCGTCATGGTCATGGTCATCATCGTGCTCGGCGTGCTGCTCGCCTCCGGCGCCTCCAACCGCTGGGTCGTCGGCCTGATGGCCTCCGGCGCCGCCGGGGCCATCCTGATCTGGCAGCTCGGCGTCCTCGACGAGTACCAGATCAACCGCTTCGCGGCCTTCGCCAACCCCGAGCTCGACCCCGCCGGCGTCGGCTACAACACCAACCAGGCGCGCATCGCGATCGGCTCCGGCGGGCTGACCGGCTCCGGGCTCTTCAAGGGCTCGCAGACCACCGGCCAGTTCGTCCCCGAGCAGCAGACCGACTTCGTCTTCACCGTGGCCGGCGAGGAACTCGGCTTCCTCGGCGCCGGACTGATCCTGGTGCTCCTGGGCATCGTGCTCTGGCGCGCCTGCATGATCGCCCGCGAGACCACCGAGCTCTACGGCACCATCGTGTGCGCCGGGATCATCGCCTGGTTCGCCTTCCAGGCCTTCGAGAACATCGGCATGACCCTCGGCATCATGCCGGTGGCCGGGCTCCCGCTGCCCTTCGTGTCCTACGGAGGATCGTCGATGTTCGCCGTCTGGGTCGCGGTCGGGCTGCTCCAGTCCATCCGGGTGCAGCGCCCCCTGTCGGCCTGATCGAGGCCGTGCGGGGGCCGCTTTCCGCCGGAGCGGGAGGCGGCCTCCCGCCGGCCGCCGTTCCGGACTAGATTCGGTTCATGGCGGACACCAAGCGCGAGATCGAGCGGAAATTCGAGTTCACGCACGGCGACGGCGACGGCGGTGAACGGGGCGGGAAAACCGGCGCCGACGGACAGCGCCGGCTCCCGGACCTGACCGGCACCGCCGGGATCGCCGACGTGAGCGACCGGGGCACCGTCCACCTCGACGCCGTCTACTACGACACCCCCGACCACCGGCTCGCCGCCGACGGCGTGACCCTGCGGCGCCGCACCGGCGGCGAGGACGCCGGCTGGCACCTGAAACTCCCCGTCGCCCCCGGCGTCCGCGACGAGATCCGGGCCCCCCTCGCCGACACCCCGCCCCGCTCCCTCACCGCGCTCGTCCGCTCCCGCGTCCGCGGCGCCGGGCTCGAACCGCAGGTCAGGCTGGGCTCCACCCGTGAGGTCAGCCACCTCCTCGACGCCGACGGGAACCTCCTCGCGGAACTGAGCACCGACGCGGTGCGGGCCGAGCGCGGCACGGCCGTCGCCGCCTGGACCGAGGTCGAGGTGGAACTCGCCGACGACGTCGACCCCGCCCTCCTCGACGCCGTCGAGAAGCGCTTCCGCAAGGCCGGGATCCGGGTCAGCGACGCCCCCTCGAAGCTCGCCCGCGCCCTCGCCGAGACCGGGGCCGAACCGGCGCCCGCACCCCCCGCCGCGGAACTCCCCGAGGGCACGGCGGGTGCGCACGTGCTCGCGTACCTGCGCGAACAGCGCGACGCCCTGATCGCCCTCGACCCCGCCGTCCGTCTCGACGTACCCGACTCCGTCCACCGGATGCGGGTCGCCACCCGGCGGCTGCGCAGCGCGCTGGCCACCTACCGGCGGGTCCTCGACCGCACCGCCACCGACCCGCTCCGCGACGAACTGCGCTGGCTCGCCGCCGAACTCGGCGCCGACCGCGACCGCGAGGTCCTCCTCGAACGGCTGCGCACCCACATCGGAGAACTCCCGCGCACCCTGCTCCACGGCCCCGTCCGCGCCCGGCTGCGCACCTGGAACGCCGCCCGCCGCTCCGCCACCCGCCGCCGCGCCGTCGCCGCTCTCGACAGCCCGCGCCACCTGGCCCTGCTGGGCGCCCTCGACGCCCTGCTGGCCGACCCGCCGCTGCGCGCCCCCGCCGCCCGCACGGCCGCGGGCGTCCTGCCGAAGGCCGTACTGCGCGACTGGGACCGCCTCGCCCGCCGGGTCGGCGCCGCCCTGGCCCTGGAGCCCGGCGAGGAGCGCGACCGGGCCCTGCACGACGCCCGCAAGGCCGCCAAACGCGCCCGGTACGCGGCGGAGGCTGCCGCCGCCGCCCTCGGCAAGCCCGCCCAGCGCCTGGCCAGGGCCGCCAAATCGGTACAGAGCGTGCTCGGCGAGCACCAGGACGGGGTCGTCGCCCGCGAAGCCCTGCACGGCCTCGCCCTCCAGGCGGCCGGCGCGGGGGAGTCCGCCTTCACCTGGGGCGTGCTCTACGCCCGCGAGGAAGGCCTGAGCGCACGGAGCGAACAGCAGCTTCCGGACATCTGGAGCGACGCCGACGACCCCAGGCTGCGGGCCGCCCTCAAGTGATCATGTGGGCGGGCGGGAGCCGCCCTCGGGGTACGCTTGAGAGTCGCCCCCTGCCCGCTTCACGAAAGTCGCGTGATGTCCGAGTCGGTCTTCCCACAGCTCGAAGCTCTGCTCCCGCATGTGCAGAAGCCCATCCAGTACGTCGGTGGTGAGCTCAACTCCACGGTGAAGCCCTGGGAGTCGTGCGACGTCCGCTGGGCGCTCATGTACCCGGACGCGTACGAGGTGGGGCTGCCCAACCAGGGCGTCATGATCCTCTACGAGGTGCTCAACGAGCGCGAGGGCGTCCTCGCCGAGCGCACCTACTCGGTGTGGCCCGACCTCGAAGAGCTGATGCGCGAGCACAAGGTGCCGCAGTTCACCGTCGACAGCCACCGCCCGGTCGGCGACTTCGACGTGTTCGGCCTGTCTTTCTCCACGGAGCTGGGCTACACCAACATGCTCACGGCCCTCGACCTGGCGGGCATCCCGCTGGAGGCGAGGAACCGTACCGTCGACCACCCCATCGTCCTCGCGGGCGGCCACGCGGCCTTCAACCCCGAGCCGATCGCGGAGTTCATCGACTGCGCGGTCATCGGCGACGGCGAGCAGGCCGTCCTCGACATGACCGGGATCATCCGCACCTGGAAGGCCGAAGGCCGTCCGGGCGGCCGCGAGGAAGTGCTGCTGCGCCTCGCGAAGACCGGCAACGTCTACGTGCCCGGTTTCTACGACGTCGAGTACCTGCCGGACGGCCGCATCGGCCGTGTCGTGCCGAACCGCTCCGGCGTGCCGTGGCGCGTGTCCAAGCACACCGTCATGGACCTCGACGAGTGGCCCTACCCCAAGCAGCCCCTGGTCCCGCTCGCCGAGACCGTCCACGAGCGCATGTCCGTGGAGATCTTCCGCGGCTGCACCCGCGGCTGCCGTTTCTGCCAGGCCGGCATGATCACGCGCCCCGTGCGGGAGCGAAGCATCACCGGCATCGGCGAAATGGTCGAGAAGGGCCTGAAGGCGACCGGCTTCGAGGAGGTCGGCCTGCTGTCGCTGTCCTCCGCGGACCACACCGAGATCGCCGACATCGCCAAGGGCCTCGCGGACCGCTACTCGGACGACAAGGTGGGCCTGTCCCTCCCGTCGACCCGCGTGGACGCCTTCAACGTGGACCTGGCCAACGAGCTGACCCGCAACGGCCGCCGCTCGGGCCTGACCTTCGCCCCCGAGGGCGGCTCCGAGCGCATGCGCAAGGTCATCAACAAGATGGTCTCGGAAGAGGACCTGATCCGGACCGTCTCCACCGCCTACGGCAACGGCTGGCGGCAGGTGAAGCTGTACTTCATGTGCGGCCTGCCCACCGAGACCGACGAGGACGTCCTCCAGATCGGTGACATGGCGGTCAACGTCATCGCCAAGGGCCGCGAGGTCTCCGGGCAGAACGACATCCGCTGCACGGTCTCGATCGGCGGATTCGTACCGAAGCCGCACACCCCGTTCCAGTGGGCGCCGCAGCTGTCGGCGGAGGAGACGGACGCCCGTCTCGGCAAGCTCCGCGACAAGATCCGCGGCGACAAGAAGTACGGTCGCTCCATCGGCTTCCGCTACCACGACGGCAAGCCCGGCATCGTCGAGGGCCTGCTCTCGCGCGGCGACCGCCGCATCGGCGACGTCATCCGCGCCGTGTACGAGGACGGCGGCCGCTTCGACGGCTGGCGCGAGCACTTCTCGTACGACCGCTGGATGCGGGCGGCGGAGAAGGCGCTGCCCGCCTACGGCGTGGACGTGGCCTGGTACACCACCCGCGAGCGCACCTACGAAGAGGTGCTGCCCTGGGACCACCTGGACTCCGGCCTCGACAAGGACTGGCTGTGGGAGGACTGGCAGGACGCCCTCGACGAGACCGAGGTCGAGGACTGCCGCTGGACCCCGTGCTTCGACTGCGGCGTCTGCCCGCAGATGGACACCCACATCCAGATCGGTCCGACGGGGCAGAAGCTGCTGCCGCTGTCGGTCGTGAAGTGATCCGGGACCCGCTGAATCCGGCCTGAGGCCACCACGTGTGCCCCCACCGTCAACGGTGGGGGCACACGTGTACCGGCACCCCGGCGCAACGGACTTGGCGGTTCTGGTGTCCTTAGCCGTATGCACATGGAAAAGCCGCAGCACGCACCCGGCGCCGAGGGGTGTCTGGTAGGGGTCCTCCGGATTCCGGTCAAGATCGTGGCCGTCCTGGTGGTCCTGCCCGTACGCGTGGTCTGGGACCTGCTCGCCGCCTGCGCCCGGATGCTGAACCGGCACGTCCTCGGGCCGACGGGGCAGGGACTGCGGTGGCTCCGCGCTCACGTGTTCCGACCGGTGCTGCGCGGGCTCGGCCGGGTCGCCGTGACCCTGCTGATGCTGGTCTTCGTCTGGCCGTGGGCAGGCCTGTGGCGCTATGTCCTGACTCCGGTCGGGCACGGCCTGCTGTGGCTGGGGCGCGGGGTGGACACGTACCTGCTGCGGCCGCTGTGGCGGTACGTACTGACCCCCGTCGGCAGTGCGCTGCTGACGTACCTGCTGAGGCCGCTGGGCGAGGGGCTCGACCGGGTCCTGCACGTGGCTGGCCGCTACCTGCTCCTGCCGCTGGGCAAGGGCGTCGCCTGGGTCGCGTGGGCGCTGGGGATGACGCTGTTCGTGTGGCCGTGGGTCGCGCTGTGGCGGTACCTGCTCGTGCCCGTCGGGATCGCGGTGGCCTGGCTGGGGCGGGCGCTGTTCGTTTGGCCGTGGGCCGCGCTCTGGCGCCACGCCGTCGTGCCGGTCGCGGCGGCCGCGTACCGGTACGTGCTGGCACCCCTCGGCCGGGCGGCGTACGCCTGCCTACTCGCGCCCCTCGGGCGGCTGCTGGCCGGGGCCTGGCACGTGGCCGGCCGGATCAGCCGGGCCATAGGACGCGGCTTCGTCTGGCTGTGGCGCGGGCTCGTCGCACGGCCCTGGGCCTGGGTCCGCCGGCACGTCGCCACCCCCGTCGGGCACGTCGTCCGCGAGGTCTGGCGGGCCGGCCGCGCCGCGGTGCGCGAAGCCCGGGCCGAGGTACGGCGCGCCCTGTTCGGGTGGCCGCCCCGGGAACCGGCGAGGTCACGGGCGCGTACTCTGGGTAGTACGACAGCCGTAGGCAGCGCGCCCGCTCCCGAGATCTCCCTGCACGAACCGCAGGGGTGAGCCGGAGGCGGGGCGTGGCAGCCCGGCCCCACGGACACTCAGGGCGACGCGCGAGCCGCGACGCCCCGCACAAGGAGAAGAACCACTGGGCAAGCGACAGCCCGAAGGCCCGCCTCCCGCACCGGTGGTGCAGCGCATCCGACTGCGCTACACCAAGCGTGGCCGCCTCCGGTTCACCAGCCACCGAGACTTCCAGCGCGCCTTCGAACGCGCCCTGCGCCGCGCCGAGGTGCCCATGGCGTACTCGGCCGGCTTCACCCCGCACCCCCGGGTCTCGTACGCGAACGCCGCGCCCACCGGCACCGGCAGCGAGGCCGAGTACCTGGAGATCGCGCTCGCCGCGCCCCGCGACCCCGAGAAGCTCCGTGCGCTCCTCGACGAGTCGATGCCGGTCGGGCTCGACATCATCGACGCCGTCGAAGCCCGCACCTCCGGGCTCGCGGACCGGCTGACCGCCTCCGTGTGGGAGCTGCGCCTGGAGGGCGTGGACCTCGCCGACGCCGAGCGGGCGGTGGAGACCTTCCTCGCCGCCGAGACCGTGGAGGTGCAGCGCCGGACCAAGAACGGCGTGCGCACCTTCGACACCCGAGGCGCGGTCGTCACTCTGGAAGCCCTTCCGGTCCAGGCTGATAGGCCGCTGGACAATGCCTGTGCGATACTGCGCCTGGTTGTTCGGCATCTGACACCTGCCGTGCGACCCGACGACGTCCTGTCCGGTCTCCACGCTGTGGCCGACCTGGCGCCGCCGGTCCCCGCAGCGGTGACCAGGCTGGCGCAGGGGCTCTTCGACGAGGAGTCCGGCACGGTGACCGACCCGCTCGCGCCCGACCGCGAGGCTGTCACGGCCGCCCCACCCACGGCCGCCGTGCCCGCCGACGCGAAGGCGCCGGAAGGTCCCGCCGCGTAGGGATCGTCGTCGTCGCGCCGCCCTGGCACTCGGGAGCCACCTGGGTCGGGCAGCGCACAGACCTGAAGACTTCCGCCAGGCCGTACGGACAACACGTACGGAACCGGCGGCCATGGACTACAGCTCCCGTGTGGCGAACGCGCCCCGGAGGCCGGTTCCGCGTTCATTGCGCGGAGCCGTGCCGGACCGGACGTCAGCCGCGGCGCCCGGGAGCGTGACGGGAGAACCCCGCATGCTCAACACCGAAAACGAGAACACCCCCGCCGCCGACAGTGGCAGCCCCAGCGACAACCTGCCTCCGCGCAGGCGTCGCCGCGCGGCGTCCCGGCCCGCGGGCCCGCCCGGCGGCGCTGCCGCCGCCCCGGAGGCGCCCGCCGCCGAGGCCGCGCCCGTGGTGGAGGAGGCTCCGGCCCCCGCCGCCGCTCCGCGTGCCCGTCGTCGTGCCACCCGCGC
>NZ_JBHWBP010000062.1:0-32232 GCF_042735575.1 Streptomyces sp. NPDC059564
CGAGACAGGTGCAGTGCACGGCGTCGAGTTCGGCGCCGACCCGCTGGGCGACACCGGCGTCTAAGGGCCGGGCGATTCACTCGGGACGGTCGGGGCCTTTGGGGCGGGCGGGACGGGTGGGTCGTGCGGGGGCACCGCGTTCCCGGAGTCCGCCGCGCGGGACTGGCTCGGGGTGGCGGGCGGCGGGGTCGGAGCGGGGAGTCTCACGTCTTGCGTCCCACGCCGCCGTAGCCCGAGAAGGCGTACGGGTCTTCCGGCGCCTCGCCGTCCGCGAGGGGCCCGGTGCGGTCCGGCCGCCAGTCCGGCATCGACACGAGGCCCGGCTCCAGCAGTTCGAACCCGTCGAAGAAGCCGGAGATCCGGTCGTGGCTGCGCATGACCAGCGGGTTGCGGATGTCGCGGTAGACGCCGACCATGCCGTCCGTGACCTCCTCGGAGAGCGGGATGCCCTCGTAGGAGGCGTGGGTGAGGATCAGCAGGCTGCCCGGGGCGAGCGCGTCGCGCAGCCGGGCCACGGCGGCGTAGGGCTCGTCGGTGTCCTCCAGGAAGTGCAGGACGGCGACCAGCAGCAGGGCGACGGGCCGGTCCAGGTCCAGCAGCCCGGCGATCTCGGGGGCGGCCAGGATGTCCTGCGGCTTGCGCAGGTCGGCGGAGACCACGCCGGTGCGCTCGTCGCCGGCCAGGACTGCCTGGCTGTGCGCCACGGCCACCGGGTCGTGGTCGACGTAGACGACGCGGGCCTCGGGGCTCGCGGCGTGGGCCACCTCGTGGACGTTGCCGAAGGTGGGGATGCCGGAGCCGATGTCGAGGAACTGCGTGACGCCCTCGGCGACGGCGTGCCGGACGGCGCGGCGCATGAATGCCCGGTTCGCCTGCATGATCTTGGGCAGGCCCGGCATGAATTCCATGGCCCGGCGGGCGGCCTGGCGGTCGACCTCGAAATTGTGGGAGCCGCCCAGGTAGTAATCGTAGATGCGGGACACGCTCGGCACCGATATGTCGATACCTGGCGGGGCCCAGGCGGGGCGTTCCATCGGGGTCTCCAAGCCGTCGTCGTGCCGGTCCGTCCGGGGGGTGGGACGGGGGTCGGACTCCTGTCCGAGCCGAATGTACTGATCATTGCCCAACGGGGCGAGTAAAAGCGGAAATTGGCGGTCCGTTCTTGGTCACACACCAAAGGCACGTGCAGGTCCGGACAGCCTTGGTGAAGAAACCGACAAATACCTTTTGACTATTGACCGATGGGCGATCAGACACGTCCCGAAGCTGGCTCAAACCTCTCCGGTCCGAACTCCGCCCGTTCAGGCGAACCGGCTCCGTGCCCCCCGCGCGCGGGCGCGTGCGGCCCCATGCTCCCCGGGTGAACAGAGCCTGTGCCCGGCGCCTGCTGGCGGTCCCGGTCCTGCTGTGGGCGGCGCTGTCCGCCACGCCGGCCGTGGCCGATAGCTGCGCCTACGTGACGATCGACGCCGCGGACGGTGGAACCGCTCTCAGCGCGTTCGCGACCGCCGGCGGCGGCGCGGGCGCGACCGTCCGGGGTGGCGGACATCACCACGGCGGCAACGGCGACGGCGACGGCAACGGGCACGGCGGGGGGCACGGCCACCACTGCCCGCCGCCTCCCCCGCCCTGCCCGCCGAAGCCCACCCCGACGCCCACGCCCACGCCCACCCCGAAGCCGACCCCGCCGAAGCCGACCCCAACCCCGACCCCGACGCCGACTCCCACCCCCAAGCCGCCTCCGCCGCCCCCGCCGAAGCCCGCCCCGCCCACACCACCACCCCCGTCCGCCCCCGTACCCGCACCGCCCCCGCCGCCCCGGGTGTTCAAGGCCCCGGCGCCGCCCCCGCCGAAGCCGGCCCCGCCGCTGGCGCCCACCCCCTCGGCGCCCCCTCCGCCCGCCCCGAAGAAGCCGGTGGCCCGCCCCTCGTACCACTCCGCAGCCCGCAAGCCCGTCGAGCACCACATCTCGCCGGTCACCTTCACCCTCATGACCGCGGCCCCCGCCGTGCTCGCGATCGTCGCGCTGCGCCCGCGCTAGGCCGCCTCTCCTCCTGCCGGTCGCGCACGGCCCCGGCCCTCGCGCGGTCCGCCGATTCACCGATTGGGAGTCATCTTGTCGGAATGGCTCGTCCTGTCCCTCGCGATGGCCGCGGCCTGCGCCGTGGTCCTGGCCATCGCCTTCTTCAACCACCGCCGGATCGGCGAGGACGACGATCCGAACGAGACCCCGGACGTCATCGAGTACATGACGATGATGATCGGGGTGATCTACGCGATCGTGCTCGGCCTGGCGATCGCGGGCGTCTGGGAAGGCCGCGGGGCCGCCCAGGAGTACGTGCGCCAGGAGTCCCAGGCCCTGCACGAGATCAGCGTCCGCTCCGAGGTCTACCCGGCCGAGGTGCGCAAGAAGATCCGCGCCGACGTGGACGCGTACGTGACCTACGTGGTCGACACCGAGTGGCAGGAGATGGCCGACAGCGGCAACCTCACCGACCGCAGCGGGGAGCTGCTGGAGCGGATCCGCCGCGACGTCACGGACTACGAGCCGCGGACCGACCACGAGGGTCAGGCGTACCAGCCGCTGGTGGACCAGGTCGGGGTGGTGGACGACGCCCGCAACGCGCGCGGCCAGAGCGCCGGGGCCACGATGCCCGGAGTCGTGTGGTTCGGACTGATCGCCGGTGCCATGGTGACGGTCGGTCTGATCTTCACCCTGCAGATCCGCCGCTCCTTCCGGGAGATGCTGCTGGCGGGCCTGTTCAGCGCGCTGATCGCCTTCCTGCTGTTCCTCATCTGGGACTTCGACGCCCCCTTCGGCCGGGGCATCGCCGCCACCGCCGACCCCTTCTTCGCCCAGTTCCCGCACCTGGGGCTGACGGACTAGCCGGGGGGCCGTACACCGAGGGCAAACCGGGGGCGGGCCGTCCGTCCCCGGTTCGGCCTACGGGCGTGCCCCATTCGCCCGTTCCTGATCGCGGGTCACCGGCCCCGCGCCTAGCGTGGCGGACATCGAGGTGCACGACCCTCCACGTGCGGAAACGCTGCGCGACTGCTCCTCGGGGATCCGGAGAACCGACCATGGGTGCGATACGCAGCTCCGCCACCGCCCTGCTGAGCGCCGGCGCCACGGCCGCCGTACTCGCGCTCGGCGCTTCCGGCGCGCCCTCCGCCCTCGCGGCCGAGGCGGCGCCCGTCACCTCCTTCGGCTTCGCCCTCACCCCCGCGACGGTCGCGCCCGGCGGTCAGACGGTGCTCTCCGTCACCGGCTGCGGCGCCGCCTACGCCACCGCCTCCTCCGGGGTCTTCGACACCGTGAGCATCGCGCGGGGACAGACCGCCCGGGTCACGGTGGACCGTGACGCCCGGCGCGGAGCCCAGTACTCCGTCTCCTTCACCTGCAACGGGGAGACCGGCTCCACGGACCTCACCATCGCCGGCGGTACGTCGAAGCCCACCACCAGCTCCACCTCCGGTCCCAGGACCCCCGCGACCACGGGTGCCACCACCGGCCCGGCCCCCGCCACCACCCGCGCCACGCCCGCACCCGTACGCGCCACGCCCGCGCCCACGCGCACCGCGACGGCCGGTACCGCGCGCGGCGGCGCGACCACCCCCGCCGCCTCGCTCGGCGTACGGGGCGGGCTCGGCGGCAGCGTGGCCGGCATGGATCCCCTGGAACTCGGCGCGGGAGCCGCCCTGTTCCTCGCTGCCGCGGGCGGAGCGGCGTACGCCCTGCGCCGACGGCGCGCGGCGGCCCGCCGCCACCACTGACCCGCCGACGCCCGCCACCGGCGGCACCGGCAACCCCGGCAACCCCGGCAGCCGCCGGCCGTCCCGGGTCCTGGGCGGGACCCGGGGCGAGCGGCGGCAGGCCGGCCCGGAGGAGGACGGCGCCGTACGGGGCGAAGGCCCGTCAGGCCCTTCAGACCCGCGAGCCGACCGGACGACGGCGACGGATCACGTGCGCGCCCGCGCCGAGCGCCGCGGCGCCGACGAGGCCCGAGCCGATGGCCGTCTCGGCGGTGGACGGGCCGAAGGAGCCTCCGACACCGCCCTGTGCGCCGTTGCCCGCGAGGATCGTGAAGCGGTGCGTGGCGACCAGGCTGTTGTCGTGGCACTTGACCGACAGGGTGTGGTGCCCCGGCGAGGCGTGGTTGAAGATCCGGACGGTGGCGAAACCGATGGATCCGGCCGACAGGTTCGTCTGCGGAAAGTTGCCGTGCGACCAGACCGTGCCGCCGTGGCCGCAGCCGGCGGCGCTGACCTGCATCGAGGCGCCCTGGTGGACGGAGTACGGGTTGACCGTGACGTTGCTGGGCCCGTTCCCGCTGTTCTGCGGGGGGTTCGCGGTGGCGAACGTGGCACTGAGCCCGATCGCGGCGCAGGCGGCCGCGGTCACGGTGAGAGCGCGGAGAACACGCATGGTGGAACCTCCAGCGGGAAGCGCCCCGGAGCGGTGGCCCGGGCAGATCGACGAGAACGCCTCCCATCACGAACCCTCGGGGCGGCACGCAACCAGCGCATTTCCGCCTTTGGGCCGCCCGGTTGAGCGACACGCCGAGGCGCGGACCGATCATCTGACGGATCCGCAGGTCACGAGCCGTCAGGCATTTATGTGACGATTACCTGGATGGGCGCACCCCTTCCGGCCGCACCACCCGTTCGCCCCTCCCCGATCGCCGTCTCGCCGATGCGGCCTTAACGTGCGGGAAGAAGGGCGTACTGGGGAGGGACTGGAACGCGGGTCGGGACCCCCGCGTTCGGAAGGGAGACCCATGCTCGAGGACGAGAGCGAGCTGCGGCGGAGGAGACGTTCCCCCTGGGGCGTGCTCGCGCTGGTCATGCTCAGCGGCCTCGCCATGATGCGGAACGGGGCGAACGTCGAGGACGGTCCGCCGCAGCCGACGGCGGCCGCGGCGGTCGCCGCGCACGCCGACCAGCTGCCGGCCCGTCCGCCGACGCCGCCGGCGGACATGGAGGTGCTGGAGCACTCGTCGGTCCAGCGCATCCGGATTCCGACGATCAACGTGGACGCGCCCGTGATGACGGTCGGGCTGGACGCGCAGGGCTGGATCGACGCCCCGCCGCCGCAGGACCGCAACCTCGCGGGCTGGTACCTCAACGGCATCTCGCCGGGCCAGCAGGGATCGGCCGTGATCGTGGGCCACGTGGACAACGCGCAGGGCCCGGCCGTCTTCTACGGCCTGGGCTCGATCAAGCCGGGCAACCGCATCGAGGTGGAGCGCTACGACGGACGCACGGCCGTCTTCGAGGTGTACGGCGTCGAGGTGTTCGCGAAGGACGCCTTCCCCGGAGCCCGGGTGTACGGGGACACCGGGCACCCGGAGCTCCGGGTGATCACCTGTGGCGGCGGCTACTCGAAGGCCAAGGGCTACGACGGGAACGTGGTCGTCTTCGCCCGGATGGTGGAGTCCCGCTGAGGGAACCCGGCGGCCCCCGCAGGCCCCCGCACGTGCTCCCCCGCCCCGCCGGGGGAGCACCCCTTTTCAGCGCGGCGGCAGGGCGGGCAGCGTCATCCGGTAGCCCTGTGCGAGCAGTTGGGGCAGGTACGTGGCCACCGCCTGGACGCTCTGCGACCGGTTGCCGCCGGCGTCGTGGTTGAGGACGATCGCCCCGGGGGCGGCTCCGTCCAGCGCCCGGGAGACGATGGACGCGGTGCCGGGTTCCTTCCAGTCGAGCGTGTCGACCGTCCAGGCCATCGGCTCCATGCCCAGGTCGGCGCCGATCTCGAAGGCGGCCCGGTTCCAGGCCCCGTACGGCGCCCGGAACCACACCGGGGCCTCCCCCACGCTCTGCTGGACGACCTCGCTGGTGCGCCCGATCTCCGATTCCAGGGCCCCCCGGCCGAGCGAGGGGATCAGCGGGTGCGTCCAGGTGTGGTTGCCGATGACGTGTCCCTCGGACGCCATCCGGCGCAGCAGGTCGCGATTGTCGGTGGCCATCTCCCCGCAGACGAAGAACATCGCGCGGACCCCGTACCGGGAGAGGGTGTCCAGGATCGCCGGGGTGTAGCGGGGGTCCGGGCCGTCGTCGAAGGTGAGCACCATGGCCCTGCCGGCGCGCGCCTCGGGGGGCAGTTCCAGGATGGGCCGGGTCCGTACCGCGGGCTTCGCCGCGGGCGGCCGGGCGGGGGATTCGGCGGTCATGGGGCTCAGCCGGTACGACTTTTCGGGGAGGGTCGCGGCGTTCAGTCCGGGCGCGCCCGCGGCGCCCACGTTGCCGGGGCCCGCCGCGGGTGCGGGACCGCCGGCGCTGCCGGGGGTTCCCGGCGCCGGCGGGTCGGCCTCGCCTCCGGTGAGCATGCCGGAGGCGGCGGCGATTCCGAGGAAGACGGCGGTACGCAGGAGCACGCGTCGCCCTACTGTCGGCTCGTCATTTTTCATTATTACTACGTATCAACGACATCGCCGAAGTTGTCGAGGGGCGCGGACGTGCCCCGCGCCCCTCACCCGCTCGGACCAGCCACGTTGCCGATCAGCCGCGGCGCACCAGGGGGAACGGCAGCGTCTCGCGGATCGTCAGTCCCGTGAGGAACATGACGAGGCGGTCGACTCCGATGCCGAGGCCGCCGGTGGGCGGCATCGCGTACTCCAGGGCGTCGAGGAAGTCGTTGTCGAGTTCCATCGCCTCGGGGTCGCCGCCCGCCGCCAGCAGCGACTGGGCGGTCAGGCGGCGGCGCTGCTCGACGGGGTCGGTCAGCTCCGAGTACGCGGTGCCCAGTTCGGTGCCGAAGGCCACCAGGTCCCAGCGCTCCGCCAGCCGCGGGTCCTTGCGGTGCTGGCGGGTGAGCGGGGAGACGTCGGTCGGGAAGTCCTTGTAGAAGGTGGGGAGTTTCGTGCGCTCCTCCACCAGGCGCTCGTACATCTCCAGGACCACGTCCCCCCGGGTGTCCTCGGGTCCGTGCGGGACGCCGGCCCGGTCGCAGAGCGCGCGCAGGACCGGCTCCTCGGTGTCGGCGTCGACCTCCTCGCCGAGGGCCTCGCCGATCGCCCCGTACATGGTCTTGACCGGCCAGAGCCCGGAGATGTCGTGGACGACGAGCTTTCCGTCCGGTCCCGCCTTGTGCGCGATCGGCGAGCCGAAGGCGGCGGTGGCGGCGCCCTGGATGAGCTCGCGCGTCAGGTCGAGCATCACGTCGTAGTCGGCGAAGGCCTGGTAGGCCTCCAGCATCGTGAATTCGGGGTTGTGCTTGTAGGAGACGCCCTCGTTGCGGAAGGTGCGGCCCATCTCGAAGACCTTCTCCATGCCGCCGACGCACAGCCGCTTGAGGTAGAGCTCGGGGGCGATGCGCAGGTAGAGGTCCAGGTCGTAGGCGTTGATGTGGGTGCGGAACGGCCGGGCGTTGGCGCCGCCGTGGATCTGCTGGAGCATCGGGGTCTCGACCTCCAGGTAGCCGCGGTCCAGCAGCCCCTGGCGCAGGGCCTGGACCGCGCTGGAGCGGGCGCGTACGACGTCCCGTGCTTCGGGACTGGCGACGAGGTCGAGGTAGCGCCGCCGGACGCGGGCCTCCGGGTCGGCCAGGCCCTTGCGCTTGTCGGGGAGCGGGCGCAGGCACTTGCCGGTGAGCTGCCAGGAGTCGACCACCACGGACAGCTCGCCGGCGCGGCTGGCGGCGACCTCCCCGCCGGCCACCACGTGGTCGCCGAAGTCGACCTGGGAGGTGAAGGCGTCGAGGACGCCGGGTCCGCTCTCGTCGCGGGTGAACATCAGCTGGGTGTCGCCGGTCCAGTCGCGCAGTACGGCGAAGACCACGCCGCCGAGGTCGCGTACGACCATCACCCGTCCGGCGAGGGTGACCTGTTCGCCGGTGCGGGAGCCGGGCGGGTAGCCGGGGTGGGCGGCCTTCAGCTGGGCGACCGTGTGCGTGCGCTGACGGATCCCGACCGGGTAGGGGTCGGTGCCGGAGGCCCGGATGCGCTCCAGTTTGGCGTGCCGGACGCGGACCTGGTCGGGCATCCGCTCCTGCGGCGCCCGCGCCCCGTCCTCCCCCACGAGGTCCAGGCCCAGGGAGTCGATGGAGGGCAGCCCGGCGGTGTTGGCGGGGGCGGTGAGGCCCTTGGGGTGGCCGTTGCCCCACAGGGTGCGCAGGCTCGGTACGGAGACGAAGCCCTCGGCGATGCCGGAGGCGAGGCTGACCCGGGCGAGCGAGCCGGCGTCCTGGTAGCAGAGGAAGCGGGGGTACCACTGGGGCCCGTACTTCACGTTCGAGCGGTACAGGGCCTCCAGCTGCCACCAACGGGAGAAGAACAGCAGCAGCTTGCGCCACATCTTCAGGACGGGGCCCGCGCCGATCCGGCCGCCCTCCTCGAAGGCGGAGCGGAAGACGGCGAAGTTGAGCGAGATCCGGCGCACGCCCAGGCCCGGGGCGGCGGCGCACAGTTCGGCGACCATGAACTCCATGACCCCGTTGGGGGCGGCGCGGTCGCGGCGCATCAGGTCCAGGGAGATGCCGTCCTTGCCCCAGGGGACGAAGGACAGCAGGGCGATCAGCTCGCCCTCGGCGTCGAAGGCCTCGACCAGCAGGCAGTCGCCGTCGGCGCGGTCGCCGAGCCGGTCCAGGGCCATGGAGAAGCCGCGCTCGGTCTCGGTGTCGCGCCACTTGTCGGCGCTGTCCACGATGATCTGCATCTCGTCCTCGGAGAGGGCCGAGTGGCGGCGGATCAGGGTGGTGGCGCCGGTGCGCCGGACCCGGTTGACGGCCTGCCGGGTGACGCGCATGTCGCGGCCGTCGAGGTCGAAGTGGGCGACCTGCAGGATCGCCTCGTCGCCGAGCTGGAGCGCGCCCAGCCCCGAGCGGGCGTACGCGGTCGCGCCGTCCTCGGAGGCTCCCATCACGGCGGGCTGCCAGCCGTAGCGGCGGGCCACGCCCAGCCAGGCGTCGATGGCGGGGGTCCAGGCGGCGGGGTCGCCGACGGGGTCGCCGCTGGCGAGGCAGACCCCGGCCTCGACCCGGTAGGTGACGGCGGCCTTGCCGTTCGGGGCGAAGACGACGGCCTTGTCGCGCCGGGTGGCGAAGTAGCCGAGGGAGTCGGCCCGCCCGTACGCGCCGAGCAGGGCGCGGATGCGGGGCTCCTCGTCCCCGTGCAGGGCGGCCGTCAGCCGCTGCGAGCGGAACAGCGTGGCGGCGGCGTTCAGCAGGGCGACGGCGCCGAAGAGGCCGAGCAGGAAGTACAGCGGGCGGGCGGGGCTGCCGTCGAACTGCCGGGCGGAGAAGAGACCGCCGAAGACCTGTTTGGCGGCCCAGTCCAGCCACTGCCCCTTGGGCAGGGTGCCGGGGAACAGGGCCACGAGCCCCCAGCCGAGCAACACGGCGGCGAGCAGCCCGAGGCCGAGCACGAGCATCGCCCGCCAGACGGCTCCGGGGCGGGAGGCGGCGTAGAACTCCGTGCGCGCGGCGATGAGGAAGGCGAAGGCGGCCACCGCGAGGGCCATCGAGGGCCCGCCGACCCAGAAGTCCCCGTCCGCGATGATCAGTACGTCGACGAGGACGAGCAGGGCCAGATAGGTGACGACGATCCACCAGGCGATCTTCTTGCGCATGCCCAGCGCGGCCGCGAGCAGGAAGAGGAAGACGGCGTACGCGAGGTTCGCGCTGACCGGGACCACGAAGTCGTCGAGGAAGTCCACCACGGGCCGCAGCAGCCTGCGCAGCGTCGGGGAGAGCGCCAGCAGCGCGCACAGCAGGCCGAGCGATCCGAAGAACGCTCCGAAGGCGTCCGGGACCCGGTTCAGGAAGCGGTTGCGGGTCCCCCGGGTCTCGTCCAGCGTGGCACTCATGCTTGGCACTGTAGGGAGGGCCGCGCGGGTCCGCGCGGTGAACCCCATAACCTCGGGAGCGTGACTGAGCATGTGAACACGGGTTTCGAGCGCGGTACCGACGGCCCGAAGGTGATCCTCGCCGGAGTTGACGGATCCGATTCCTCCCTGCGGGCCGCGGCCTACGCCGCGGGACTGGCCCGGCGGCAGAACGCGCTGCTGGCGCTGGTCTACGTACAGCCGGTGATGCCGGCCGGGGCCTCGCTGGGGGTGCCGGTCGGGGACACCACTGGGGAGATCGCGGAGGGCATCGTGGCCGAGATCCGCGCCTCGGCGGAGCGCCTCAAGGGCATCTTCGAGGTGCGCTGGCAGTTCCACACCTTCCGCGGGGACCCGTACGCGGGGCTGGTGACCGCCGCCGAGGACCTGAAGGCGGACGCGGTGGTGGTCGGCGCCTCCGAGCAGGCCGGCCACCGCATCATCGGCTCGGTGGCGGTCCGCCTGGTCAAGGCGGGACGGTGGCCGGTGACCGTCGTGCCGTAAGCGCTACTGGGCCGCTTTCAGGCCGTCCTTGGCCGCGCCGCGGCCGAGGACGGCCTCGGTGACGGCCTCCTGCGCGCTCTCGTACTCCTCGTGGTCCGGGCTCTGGGCGAGGGCGGCGGGGAGGTTGACGATCCGTCCCGTGGACAGGTCCATCATCTGGGGGATGAACTCCGCCTTCGTGACCTGCCAGCGCTGCCCGGGGGCGGCGGGCGGGGCGAAGGTGAAGCGGCCGATGGAGCCGTAGTTGCCGCGCATGTCGCGGGCGCCGGAGTAGTTGAACATCTCCCCGGCGACCTGGTCGCCCATGCCGTAGATGATCCAGGTCCCGTTGACCTTCTCGTAGGCCTGCGGGATGTGCGCGTGCGTGCCGAGGATCATGTCCACGTCCGGGCGGCCGCCGGTCTGCGAGGCGGTCAGCGCCTTGCCGAGCGAGAGCTGCGTCTCGTCCGGTTCGGTCTGCCATTCGGTGCCCCAGTGCAGGCTGACCAGTACGACGTCCGCGCCCGCCTTCCGGGCGGCCCGCGCGTCGGCGACGATCTCGTCCTGGCGCATCAGGTTCACCGCCCACGGCTGGCCTTCGGGCATGGGGTAGCCGTTGGTGTCGTAGGTGTACGCGAGGTGCGCGACCTTCGCGGAGCCGGCCGTGTAGAGGGTGGTCCGGGCCGCCTCCGCCGCGGTGCGGGCGGAGCCGGCGTGGCCCAGGCCGACCTTGTCGAAGCGGTCCAGGGTGCGCTTCAGGCCGTCGCCCCCGTCGTCCAGGGTGTGGTTGGAGGCCGTGGAGCAGCCGTCGTACCCGGCGTCCTTGAGCGCGTCGGCCACCGTGGGCGGGGAGACGAAGGCGGGGTAGCCGCTGAAGGGGCCGCCGTCCTCGCCGTAGATGGTCTCCATGTGGCACAGGGCCAGGTCGGCCGCCGAGACGACCGGTTTGACCGCGGAGAACATGGGCCGGAAGTCGTGGCCGTCGCCGTCCGCGTCGTCCGCCGCGCGCTTGATGATGGAGGTGTGCGGCAGGACGTCGCCGCTCGCGACCAGTGTGAAGCCCTTGGCGGAGCCGGGGGCGGCGGGCGGGGCCGTTCCGGCGCGGGCCGCGGCGGGCCCGCCGGAGCCGAAGCGGGCGGGGGCGGGGGCACTGGGCGAGGAGCAGCCGGCCGCCGCCGAGGACAGGAGGAGGGCCGACAGCAGCGCGAGGGCCTGCCGGGTGCGCTTGGTCATCTGTCCAGCCTTTATTCGTAGGACTGTCGGATGATCCGAAATCCATAAGAGAAGGCGCCCCAAGTCAAGGACCTGCGCCGTCGGCGGGCTTGTTCTCACCCCGACGGAGTACGTCCGTTCGCCGTGCCGTTCGACCGTTCACCGTCCGGCGCGGCCGCCCACCGGACGACCGGCGCGCTTGGGCGCAACGGCGGCGCCGGACGGTTCCCGGGTGGCTCCGCGCAGGTGAGGGTGAGTGGAACCCAGCGCACCGGAAGGAGCCACTCGTGCCGCCCTCCCCCACCCTCCAGCGCACGCAACCCGAGGCGCTCGCCACGCTCCAGCGCGAGCACGGGCGGGCCCTGTTCGGTTTCCTCGTCGGCCTCACGGCGGGGGACGCGCAGCGCGCCGAGGACCTGGTCCAGGAGACCCTCGTACGGGTCTGGCAGCACCCGGAGGTGCTCGACACCGGGCACGAGTCCATGCGGCCCTGGCTGTTCACCGTCGCGCGGCGGCTAGCGATCGACGCCCGCCGCGCCCGGCTGTCACGGCCGCAGGAGGTCGACCCCGACGGCCTGGAGCAGGCGCCCGCGCCCGAGGACGCGGTGGCGGGCTCGGTCACCGCGATCGACGTCCGGCGGGCGCTCGGCAGCCTCGGCCCGGAGCACCGGGACGTGCTGATGCAGGTCTACTTCCGCGACCGCTCGGTGGCCGAAGCGGCAGCGGAGCTCGGCATTCCGGCCGGAACGGTCAAATCCCGTACGTACTACGCCCTGCGCGCCCTGCGCAAAGGGCTCCAGGGGTACGGGCTCGGCGCCTGAACCGGGTCCGCGGCCCTCGCGGAGCGCTCCGGGGGCGGTGGAGAAATACTCAAGGATCGCCCTCCAGGCGCACGAACCGGACACGGACCGCATCGATATCGGCACCAGTCCGTTCAAGTTGAGTAAACATCCCCCGCTTCGCGAGCCGGCCGGTGAAGGCTCGTGGACGACGGCGGGACGCTCGACGCGCGGGAGAGGTGGAACGGTGCAGCCCGAGGGTATGAACGGCACCAGTGACGGCGGACTGGCGGTGCCCATGGCATGGCTCTACGCGGAGTACATCGCGGACGAGCTGTTGCGCACGGGGCGGCTGATCCCGGTGAGCACGCTGGAGTTCCGTGCCGGGCGGGACACGCTCGCGCTGACGATCTACCTCTCGGACGCGGCCGGTGAGCTCTCCGGGATCCGGGTCGTCTCGCAGCTGGAGGAGTGGCTCTCCCTGACGGCGTACGGGCACCCGTGGCGGGACTGGGTCGACACCCGGTTCCTCGCGCTGGGCGAGGAGGCCCGGGAGCGGGGCCGCGGCGAGGACCCGGACCTGGAGCTGGCCCGGGCGGCCTGGCGCTGGCTGGACCGCACCGAGCTGTTCGCCACCAACCTCGACCCGGGCCGCCAGGGCCACGCCGACACCCCGGCCGGGCTGGACGAGAACGCCCGCGTCTGGACCCCGGCCTGGCAGCTCGGCCTCCCGCTGGGCCACCTGGCGATGCACCTCTTCTGAGGGCCGCCGGGGGCAGGTCGCGTACGCGGACTACGGCCGGGGGGCCGGGGGTTCGGCCGGGTCCGTCACCAGACCCGTGAAATCGGCCTCGTTGCGTTCGGACCGGCCCACGTACCAGCGGGCGATCAGCCACATCACCGGGTACGCCACCAGCCCGAGGGCGACCCAGACCACCGGGCCCGCGACCGGCCGCGGCAGCAGGAAGCCCAGCGGCAGCAGCCCGAGGACCACGGCGAGCACGGCCAGCGCGGCCAGCCCGGCGCGGAGCTGACTGCGCATCAGGGCGCGTACGTAGGTGGCGCCCAGGGTGGTCTGCTCGGAGATCTCCGAGCGGGCCGGGGTGTGCGCGGGCGGTCTGCGGCGGGTGCCCCGGGGCACCCCCGTGACGATCTCCCGCCGGGGCTGCGGCCGCTGCTGGTCCTCCGACATGCTGCCGGAGTCTATGCGGCGCCCCGCTACTTGAGGAGTCGCGAGAGCCTGCGGTCCGCGAGCGGCTTGCCCCCGGTCTGGCAGGTCGGGCAGTACTGGAGCGAGGAGTCGGCGAAGGACACCGAGCGGACGGTGTCCCCGCACACCGGGCACGGCTCCC
Source organism: Streptomyces sp. NPDC059564 (assembly GCF_042735575.1). Classification (NCBI taxonomy): domain Bacteria; kingdom Bacillati; phylum Actinomycetota; class Actinomycetes; order Kitasatosporales; family Streptomycetaceae; genus Streptomyces; species Streptomyces sp. NPDC059564. The sequence goes on from NZ_JBHWBP010000062.1 coordinate 13,646, forward strand.
CCGCCCGGCCGTGGACCCGCAGCCCGCTCTTCTTCTCGGCCTTGAGCTGTCCGGCGGCCACCCCGTGGGCCCGCTCGACGGCCGCGCGCAGGGTGTCCTCGACGGCCTCATAGAGGTGGGTGACCTGCTCCTCGTCGAAGGAGGCGGCCAGTTTGAAGGGGGAGACGCGGGCCGCGTGCAGGATTTCGTCGCTGTAGGCGTTCCCTATGCCCGCGATCACGCTCTGGTCGCGCAGCACGCCCTTGATCTGCCGGCGCTCCCCCGCGAGCAGCGCGGCGAAGGCGTCCCGGCCGAAGCCCTCGTCGAGCGGGTCGGGGCCGAGCCGGGCGATGCCCGCAACCTCCTGGGGGTCGCGCACCACGTAGACCGCGAGGCGTTTTTGCGTACCCGCCTCGGTGAGGTCGAAGCCGCCCCCGCCCTCCAGTACGAGGCGCAGCGCGAGGGGCCCCTTGCCGGGGCGGGGCGGCTGGGCCGGCAGGGTGTCCCGCCAGCGCAGCCAGCCGGCCCGGGCGAGGTGGGTGACGAGGTGGAGGTCGCCGATGCCGAGCGCCAGGAACTTGCCGTACCGGGCGACGGGTCCGGCCCGCTGTCCTTCGAGGGCGGTGAGCGCGGGGTCGTACGTCTTGAGCACGCTGACCGCGAGCGGGAGGACGCGTTCCACCACCCGCCCGGCGAGGCGCTCGTCGAGGAACCCCCTCAGGGCCTCGACCTCCGGCAGCTCGGGCATCCTCCCAGCCTGCCCCGGCCTCCGGCGGAACGCGAACGGGGCGTGCGGTGCCGCCGGGTCAGCCCATCACGAACTCGCACCACACGCACTTGCCGCTGCCCCGCGGCTCCACTCCCCAGACGTCCGCCAGCCGGTCGACCAGCATCAGCCCGCGGCCCGACACCCCCGAGTCCCCGGCCTCCCGGCGGCGCGGGAGGGCGCTGGAGCGGTCCTCCACCTCCACCCGGAGCCGCCGCTGCGGGCCGCTCAGCACGCGCAGGGTCACGATGGCCGGGCCGTCCGTGTGCATCAGGGCGTTCACGATGAGCTCGTCCGCGACCAGTTCGATCTCGTCGGAGCGGCCCCGCGCGCCCCAGGCCCGCACGGCCGCTCCGATCATGTGCCGGGCGGCGACGAGCGCTTCGGGGTCCCCCGGCGCCACGTGCTGCTGGAGCCGGCCGCCGCCCTGCGGGACGTCCTCGCCCTGGCGGCGCAGCAGGAGCAGGGCCATGTCGTCGTCGCCCCGGTCGTCGACGACCTCGCACAGCCGGTCGGCGAGCAGCTGGAGGTCGGCGGGCCCGGTGCGGACCAGGGCGGTGAGGAACCGGATGCCGTCGTCCAGGTCCGCGCCGGGCTGCTCCACCAGTCCGTCGGTGCACAGCAGGATCGTTTCTCCCGGGTCCAGTTCCACCGTGGTCACCGGATACTCCAGGCGGCCGAACTCGGCGGACAGCCCCAGCGGCATCCCGCCCTCCACCGGCAGCCGCCGGCAGTCCCCGGCCCGGGTGCGCAGGAGGGGGTCGAGGTGTCCGGCGCGCACGAGCTGGAGCACCCCGGTGGCGAGGTCGGCCTCCACGTACGTACAGGTGGCGAAGCGGTCGGTGTCCAGTTCGTGCAGGAAGACCGAGGCCCGGGCCATCACGGTGGCCGGCGCGTGCCCCTCGGCCGCGTACGCGCGCAGCACGATGCGCAGCTGCCCCATGACGGCCGCCGCGTGCGTGTCGTGCCCCTGGACGTCGCCGATGACCGCGCCGACCCGTCCTCCCGGCAGCGGGATGACGTCGTACCAGTCGCCGCCGATGTCCTGGCCCATCCGGGCGGACCGGTAGCGGACGGCGATCTGGGCTCCGGGGACGGCCGGGATGCGGCGGGGCAGCATCGCCTGCTGGAGGCCTTCGGCGAGGTCGTGCTCCTGTTCGAGCAGCATCGCCCGCTGGAGGCTCTGCGCGATGCTGCTGCCGAGCGCGACCAGCAGGTTGCGCTCGTCCTGGGTGAAGCCGTCCTTGTCCTGGTAGAGGAGGCCGATCGCGCCGATGGGCCGGGCCTGGGCGATGAGCGGCAGGTAGGCGGCGGCCGAGATCCTCATCGAGGAGATCTTCGCCCAGAGGCCGGGGTAGCCCTCGGCGAACTCCTCGGCCGAGTCGAGGAAGCGGGGCTGGAGCGAGCGCACGACCTCGCTCATCGGGTACTGCTCGTCGACGCGGGTGTAGCGGGTGCCGGGGACGAAACTGCCTTCGGGGCCTTCGGCCACCAGATGGATCCGGCCGGCCTCGACCAGGCCCATGACCATGCCCATCGAGCCGAGCCGTTCGAGGCCGTGGGCGTCGCCGAGGGCGTCGATGACGTCCTTGACGGTGCGGGCGTGCGCGAGGGCGGCGGTGGTGCTCTCGACCACGGAGGTCTGGCGGCGCCGCTCGTCGTCCAGACCGAGGCGCTCGGCCGAGTGGCTGAGCTCCTCGGTCGCGTCGCGGACGATACCGATGATCCGGAACGGGCGCCCGGCCGGGTCCCGCATGACCCGGCCCTGGGTGTGGGTCCAGCGGAGCCCGCCGTCGCGGCAGCGGATGCGGAAGTAGGCGCCGTAGCTGTCCACCCCGCTCTTGAGGGCGCTGGAGACCAGGGCGTCCAGCCGGGCGGCCTCGGCGGGCGGGACGCGGGGGCCGAGCGACTCGGGCCGACCGTCGTAGTCGTCCGAGGTCGTGTCGAAGACCTCGAGGGCCGCCGCGTCCATGTGCATGAGCCCGGTGACCAGGTCCCAGTCGAAACTGCCCATCCGGTTCAGGGAGAGCGACCGGTCCGGGTGTGCGGGCCAGTCCTCCGGCGGAGATGCGGTGCTCGGCACCGGTCCACCATGACACAGGGGCCGGTCAGGCGCTCTCCAGCTGGGAACCCGCGTCGGTGGACGGCTGCTGGTCCGGGTGGCCGAAGGGATCGGCGGGCGCGGACGGGTCGGCGGGCACGAACGGGTCGTACGTCCGCCCGTCGTCCGGAGAAGGCGGCAGGGCCGGGTCGGACGGGGGCTGGAGGGGCTGCTGGTCCGTGGGGAAGTCCGGCGGGAGGGCTCCGCCGGAGGGCGGCTGCTGGGGGGTGGAGGGAGCGGACGGGGTGCTCGGGACGGTGTCGGTGCCGTTGCCCGTGCCCGTGCCCGTGCTGGGGGCGCAGGGGTTCGCCGAGGGGGCGGCCGCCTCCCCGGGGGGCCCGGCGGGCGGGCCGAGGGGCGGCGCCGCCTCGGCCAGGGGCCCGTTCGGCAGGTCGAGGGGCGGCGCCAGCTCGTCCAGCGGCACTCCGTGGGCGTCGAGGGGTGGCGCCATCTCGTCCGGAGACCCGGCCTGGAGGTCGAGCGGCGGCGCCATCTCGTCCAGGGGCCCGGCCGGCGGGGCCACGGGGGCGGCCGGCACTCCGGGCGGGCCGGTGACCGGGGCGACGCGCGCGGCCCACACCCCGAAGGGCCCCGCGGACCGGGCGGCCGACAGCCCGGAGGCTCCGGCGGGCGGGGTGACGGGGGCCGCCGGCTTCGCGGGAGGCGCGGCGGGCGGCGCCGTCTCGGCCAGGGGCACGCCCTTGGCGTCGAGGGGCGGCGCCGGATCGTCCAGGGGCCCGGCCGGCAGGTCGAGGGGTGGTGCCGTCTCGGCCAGGGGCACGCCGTGGGCGTCGAGGGGGGCGGCCGGGTCCGCGGGAGGCCCGGCGGGCGGGCCGGACGGCGTACCGGGCGTGGGCGCCGGCGGAGGTGCGGACGGGGCCTTCGGCGGGGTGGTGCGGGCCAGGCTGTTCGGGTCCGGGCCGGCGCAGGGGTCGGGGTCCTCGGGCGGGGTCGCGGGCCCGTTGGGGATGCCCTCGGCCGGGTCGAAGGGCGGCAGCACCTTCGGGACCCGGTCCTGGGCGCCGTCATCGCCGGCCTTGCGTTCGATCCAGGTGTTGTCCGCGATGTTCACGATGACCAGGCGCTTGATCGCCTGCGCGGTCGGCTCGATGACGATGACCTGGTTGGGCTGGTAGCCGTTCCACTGGTCGCCCTTGAGCACCGGGCTCCCCTTCGCACCGAGCGGCGCGGCCAGCGGGTTTCCGCAGGAGCAGCGGACCCGGGGCATGCCGTGGTCGTCGACGAGGACGGCCGTTCCGGCCTGGAGGACGGCCTGGTAGCCGGCGGCTCCGCCCTCGCGGAAGGCGTGGTTGGTGATCCGGGTGTCGGCGCGCAGGACCACCGGGGTGAGCCCGCGCAGGAACTCCGGGATCTTCTCCTGCTCCACGCCGGTCGCGTGGGCGAAGGCGCGGGCCTTGCCGTCGTCGGAGGTGAGGAAGGTGACCTGGCGCTCGATGTCGCAGCTGCCGAGCCGGTTGGTTCCGCCGTACAGGCCAGGGGTGGCGGCGCCCACCGTGCGGATGCCGCGGCCGCTCGCGTTGGGCAGCGGCGGCTGGACGGGCGCCGACTCGGCGGTGGCGGACGAAGGGGTGAACGGGTCGGGTCCGGGGGCGCCGACGGGCTGGAGGGCGAGCTCCTGGCTCTCGGCGGCGGCCCCCTTGGTCTGTTCGGGGCCCGCGCCCCCGCAGCCCGCGGCGAGGAGGCCGACGACCGCCAAGAGGGCCGCGCAGGCCGGTACGTGACGGCGCGACGCCTGACGGGGTGTCGGTTCGGGCACGTCATTCACGTCTTTCACGCTGCTCTCCCTTTTCGCCCCGGTTGCTCCCCTCTTGTCTGCCGTATCTCCTCCGGCACCGCAAGTGGAGCGCCGGACGGACGGATTGAACATGTTCAACGAACAGCGTAGGGTCACGACCGTGAGTTGAACGCGTTCAAAGGAGTGGACCGTGACGGTGCTGGTGAACCTGATCGTCGCCCTCGGGATGTTCTACGCGGTCCCCGCGGGCCTGCGCCTGATCGATCCCGTCGGGCTGCGAAACGCCGCGCGGCTCTGGCCCCTGGCCGCCGTACCGGGGGCGCTGTGCCTGTGGCTCCCGCGCGGCACGGCCGCCACCGCGCTCGCCGCGCTGTACGCGACCGCCGCGCTGGCCCTGGCCGGCAGGGCCGGGGCCCGGCTGTGGCGGGCCCGGTCGGCGCGGCCCCGCCTGCCCGCCCCCGCCGAGACGGCCGTCCTCACGGCGCTCGTCTCGCCCTCGGTCGCCGCGAGCGCCCTGGTCGCGGAGCGGGCCGGGTACCGGCTGTTCGGCTTCGACCTGGACGTCCTGGCGCTGACCGTCCCGCACTTCCACTTCGCCGGGTTCACCGCCGCCCTGGTCGCCGGTCTGGTGTGCCGGTCGGCGCCGGGGCGGCGCGGAGCGCGCTGGGCCGCGTACAGCGTCCCGGCGGGGACCCTGCTCGTGCTGCTCGGCTACTTCCTCGACGACTGGGCCGAACTGCTGGGCGCGGTGGTGCTGACCACGGGCATGTGGGCGGTGGCGCTGACGACCTGGCGGGACCTGCGGAGCGCCGCGCCCGACCGCACCACCCGGGTCCTCCTGGCCACCTCGGCGGCGGTCCTGGTGGCCACCATGCTGCTCGCCCTGTGGTGGGCGACCGGCGAGGCCACCGGGATCGTCCACCCCACGCTGACCTGGATGGCCGCCACGCACGGCCTGGGCAACGCGCTCGGCTTCGCACTGTGCTCGCTGCTGGCGTGGCGCCGGTTGACCGGCGCGCCCGCGGCGCGGGAACCCTTCACGCCCCACCGAATGGAGAACACGCCATGACCCGCCTGATCAGCACCGGCCGGGACACCGTCAACTACCCCGACCGGGGTGCGACGGCCCACCGTCCGCTGCCCGCCGGCTACCACCACCTGCACCACCGCACCCGGATCGGCGAGGGCCGGGCCGCCTTCGAGGCCGCCGGGACGGCGGTCACCACCTTCCTCGCCCACCGGACCTCGGGGATGCGGGTGCGCACGTCCGCCGCCGACCCGGCGGCCGCCGTCCGGCCGGGCCTGCGGGTGGAGGTGGGGATCGGCCTCGGGCCGCTGCGGATCAGCGCCCCCTGCGAGGTCATCTGGACCGCGTACGAACCCACGCGCACGGGTTTCGCGTACGGGACCCTGGCCGGCCACCCCGAGTGCGGGGAGGAGTCCTTCGTCGTGGACATCGACGGCGACGGCGCGGTCTGGTTCACGGTGACCGCCTTCAGCCGCCCGAACAGCTGGTACACGCGGCTCGCGGGCCCGGTGGTCCCCGTCCTCCAGCACGCCTACGCGCGCTTCCTGGGCCGCCACGTGCGCGGGCTGGCCGCCGCCGCCTGATACTGGAGGGGATGGACTGGTTCACGGCGCCCGGATACTGGCTCGGCCGGCTGGTCTTCCAGCGGGCCCTGGCCGGCGTGTACGTCTTCGCCTTCCTCGCGGCCGCCCTGCAGTTCCGCGCGCTGATCGGGACGCACGGCATGCTGCCCGTCGCGCACTACCTGCGGTACGTGCCCTTCCGCCGGGCCCCGAGCCTGTTCCAACTGCGCTATTCCGACCGACTCTTCGCCGCCTGCTCATGGGCCGGAGCGGCCATCGCGGCGGCGTTGGCGGCCGGCGCGGGGGACCTGGTGCCGCTGGGTGCGGCGATGGGGATGTGGGCGGTGCTGTGGCAGCTCTACCTGTCCATCGTGAACGTGGGGCAGACCTGGTACTCCTTCGGCTGGGAGTCCCTGCTGCTGGAGGCCGGTTTCCTGGCCGTCTTCCTCGGCAACGCCCGGACCGGGCCGCCCGTGCTGGTGCTGTGGCTGCTGCGGTGGGTGCTGTTCCGGGTGGAGTTCGGCGCCGGGCTGATCAAGATGCGGGGCGACGCCTGCTGGCGCAAGCTCACCTGCCTCTACTTCCACCACGAGACGCAGCCGATGCCCGGACCGCTGAGCTGGTTCTTCCACCGTCTGCTGCGGCCCGTGCACCGGGTGGAGTGCGCGGCGAACCACGTGACCCAACTGGTGGTCCCGGTGCTGCTGTTCACCCCGCAGCCCGTGGCCTCGTACGCCGCGGCCCTGATCGTGGCCACCCAGCTGTGGCTCGTGCTGTCGGGGAACTTCGCCTGGCTGAACTGGCTGACGATCACGCTCGCGCTGTCGGCCATCGACTTCACCGGCCTCGCGGGACCGCCGCCCGCCGCCGCCTCGCGCGCGGCACCGCTGTGGTTCGTGGTCCTGGTGTGCGCGGTGACGGCGCTGGTCCTGGCGCTGAGCCGGCACCCGGTGGCCAACATGATCTCGCCGCGCCAGGTGATGAACCGCTCCTTCGACCCGCTCCACCTGGTCAACACCTACGGGGCGTTCGGCACGGTCGGCCGGATCCGCGACGAGGTGGTGGTGGAGGGGACCGCCGAGCCGGTGCCGCGCGAGGACGGCGTCTGGCGGGAGTACGGCTTCAAGGGCAAACCGGGCGATCCGCTGCGGATCCCGCGCCAGTTCGCCCCGTACCACCTGCGCCTCGACTGGCTGATGTGGTTCGCGGCCCTCTCCCCCGGCTACGCCCGGGACTGGTTCGGGCCGTTCGTGGAGCGGCTGCTGGCGGGCGACCGGGACACGCTGCGGCTGATCCGCCACAACCCCTTCCCGGACGCCCCGCCGCTGTTCGTACGGGCCCGGCTGTACCGGTACCGGTTCACCACCTGGCGGGAGCTGCGCGAGACGGGCGCCTGGTGGCACCGCACGCTGGTGCGCGAGTACCTGCCGCCGACCCGTCTCGCCGCCGCCCGCACCTCAGAGCCCGAGTAGGGCCGCCTCCCGCTCGGCGGAGATGCCCGGGGCGGGGCGGTCCGGCCGCTGGGGGGCGACGCCGCCGAGGGAGCGGAGCCAGGCCCAGGTGTCGGCGGCCGTCTCCTCGAAGGGACGGCACTTCAGGCCCGCCTCCAGCGCCTTGGTGACGTCCCCGCCGAACATGTAGTCGTGGAGTTCGCCCTCCGGGAGCCAGATCGGCAGCTCGGTCCAGGGCTGGATGCCTGCCTCCTCGACGGCCGCCGCGTCGGTCCAGCGGGGTTCGACCGCGGCGCCGGTGGCGGCGGCGCAGGCCTCGATGAGGCCGCCCATGGTGGCGTGGCCGGGCGGGGAGACCAGGTTGTAGGCCCCGCCGAGCCCCGCCCCGGCGGCGTCCAGGGTCCAGCGCGCGAGGTCGCGCACGTCGATGTACTGGAGCGGCAGTCCGGGGTGGCCGGGGGCGAGGAGGGGGCCGCCGCGCGCGATCCGGTTCAGCCACCAGGGCAGCCGGCCGACGTTCTCGTACGGTCCGATGATCAGCCCGGCGCGCAGGAGCAGCGCGCGCTCGCCGAAGGCGTCGACGGCCGCGATCTCGCCGCCCCGCTTGTCCTCGGCGTAGGCGACGGAATCCGCGTCGGGCGACCCCTCGACCAGCGGGCCGTCCTCGGCGAGGCCGGCGGGGGCGGGGTAGGCGTACACCGAGCGGCTGGAGACGTACGCGTAGCGGCCGGTCCGGCCGGCCAGCAGGCGGGCGCTGTCGCGCACGGCGGTGGGGGCGCCGCCCCAGGTGTCGACGACCAGGTCCCACTCCCCCGCGGCGAGGGCGTCCAGTCCGCCCGGGGCCGTGCGGTCCCCGTGGAGCGCGGAGGTCCCCGGTGGGGGCGCGTGGTGGCCCCGGTGGAAGACGGTCACCTCCCAGCCCCGGTCCAGGGCGTCTTCGGTGATCGCGCGCCCGACGAATTCGGTCCCGCCCAGCATCAGCAGTTTCATGGGGTCGACACTGCAGGGGCGGGGCGGTCCGGGGAAGGTGTGATCGCCCTCAGCGATGACGCTCACGGCGTAGGCCGGACGGGAACCCGGGGGCGCCTTCCGTGGGGGTGCGGACACGCCGCGCCCCCGTCACCCTCGGGTGACGGGGGCGGGCACGCCTCTGGTGTCAGTCGATCCCGGGCAGGATGTGCGGCTCCGCCAGGTCCTCCTCGTAGCCGGCCAGCCGGATGGGTGCGGAGCGGGCCCAGACCTCGAGACTTCCGAGTTCGTCGGACCGCGTGCTCGCCCTCCATCCCGTGCGCTCCATGGTCGGGTCGGGCTTGGTCGTCTCAGTCACCGCGCACTCCCTTGTGTCGCGTAACCCGGCGGGCTCGTCCGCGCGCCGGAGTAGGGAAATAAAGGTCTTCCGGACGCGGTGGCGCCATGGTGGAGCGGGGCCCGGGTGGGGCTCCTTGCCGTTCAGGTTACACATATGAGCGGGGGTCCGCTCGATGGAACGGTAAAATCCGCGCTGGACCGCTTGTTTTCTCCCCGAGTTCAGGAAGTCGTCCACCGACGTGTCCACCGGGGCTGATCTGCTCGACGGCGGTGGCGCGCGAACGGGGACGACGGAGGGAGTCGCGGTGGCGAGGTCAGGGGTACCCGCGTTCGGCAGTGTCGACGAGCTGATGGACCTTCTGCACGCCGATCACGAGGCCTCGGACGCGGCTGACCGTGGCCTCGGACTACAGACTGCGGCGCTGCTGCGCCGCTCGCATCCGTTCGACAAGGAGCTCCAGGTGGCCGGACTGGTCCACGGCCTGGGGCGGTTGCTGGCCCCGCAGGGCGCGGCGGAGGGGGCCGTGGCACCGGCCGAGCGCACGGCGGAGGCGGTCCGCCCGCTGCTGGGCGACCGGGTGGCGAGGCTCCTGCGGCCCCATGCCCCGGGCGCGGAGCCGGAGGCGGAGGCGGAGGCCCTCCGGCAGGCCGCCCAGGCGGGCCGGGCGGCGGGGCTGGACGCGGGGGTCGTGGAGGACTGGCGGCCGGTGCTGGAACTGGTCGCGGCGGGGGCCTACCAACTCTGAGGCGCGATACGCCCGAACGGGTGAGGGGGCGGCCGGCCCGCGCCGTCCGCCCCCTCACCCCTCGCGCGTGCCCGCCGCGGCGGTCCTACCAGTTCGCGGGGGCGTAGTCCTTGAGGAAGACGCCGAACAGGTCCTCTCCCCCTTCGCCCCGGACGATCGGGTCGTAGACGCGGGCCGCGCCGTCCACCAGGTCGAGGGGGGCGTGGAAACCCTCCTCGGCGAGGCGGATCTTGTCGGGGTGCGGGCGCTCGTCGGTGATCCAGCCGGTGTCGACGGCGGTCATCAGGATCTGGTCCTTCTGGAACATCTCCTGGGCGCTGGTGCGGGTCAGCATGTTGAGCGCGGCCTTGGCCATGTTGGTGTGCGGGTGGCCCGCTCCCTTGTAGCCGCGGCTGAAGACGCCCTCCATGGCGGAGACGTTGACCACGTAGCGGCGCCCGGCCTCGGCCGCGGCCATCGCCGGGCGGAGCCTGCTGATCAGGATGAACGGCGCGGTGGAGTTGCAGAGCTGTACTTCGAGCAGCTCGATCGGGTCCACCTCGGACACCGTCTGGATCCAGCTGTTGGTGTCGTGCAGGTCCGGGACCAGGCCGCCGGCGTCGATGGCCGTGCCGGCCGCGATGCGCTCCAGGGAGGCCGAGCCGGAGACCAGCGCGAGCTCGGTGACGTCCTGGGCGCTGAGCTTCTCGCCCTTGCCGCTGGGCAGCGCGGCGACCCGGTCGACGGTGCCGCTGCCGAAGGTGCCGATGACCTCGGCGGAGGGCAGCTCGCCCGCCGGCAGCGGGGCGCTCTCGGCGGCGACGAGCTCGCTGTAGGCGCCCGGGGAGCGGCGTACGGTCTGGGCCGCGTTGTTGATCAGGATGTCGAGCGGGCCCTCGGCGGCGACCGAGTCGGCGAGCGCGACGACCTGGGCCGGGTCGCGCAGGTCGATGCCGACGATCTTCAGGCGGTGCAGCCACTCGGAGCTGTCGGGCATCGCCTTGAAGCGGCGGATCGCGTCGTTGGGGAAGCGGGTGGTGATGGTGGTGTGCGCGCCGTCGCGCAGCAGCCGCAGCGCGATGTACATGCCGATCTTGGCGCGGCCGCCGGTGAGCAGGGCGCGGCGGCCGCTCAGGTCGGTGCGGGCGTCGCGGCGGGCGCGGTTGAAGGCGGCGCAGTCCTGGCAGAGCTGGTGGTAGAACGCGTCGACCTCGACGTAGCGGGTCTTGCAGATGTAGCAGGAGCGCGGGCGCTGGAGTATTCCGGCGATGGGGCCCTTGGTGGCGGCGGTCAGGGCGTTGCCCTGGGTCTCGTCGTCGATGCGCTCGGCGGAGCCGGTCGCGGTCGCCTCGGTGACGGCCTTGTCGTTGGCGGTCTTGGCGGCGCGGCGCTCCTGGCGGCGGCGCTGCTTGACCGTGCGGTAGAGCCCGGCGGTGGCGCGGCGCACGGTGATGGCGTCCGGGTGGTCGACGTCGAGCTTGTCGAGTTCGCCGAGCACGCTCAGGACGAGGGCCAGCCGGTCGGGGTCGATGCCCGGCCCGTGGGCGTGGTTGTCTTCGGTCACCGTCATGCCGCTGCCGTTCCCTGTTCGCTCGTCCGCGTCCGCCTGCTGCGGAACTCCCCAAAACCGCCACTGTACGGAGCCGACACGCCCGGAACCAAACCCGTCCCCGCGCGCTTCACCCACCGCGAGCGGGCTGTCACGGTATGGATGGGTTCGTCACGCTCCGTACGCTCCGCGACACGGCCGCCGCCGACGGGCCACCACGGATCTCGGGGGTGCTTCGAGGCCGATACGTACTCCTCCTGGTGTATGCCAGGAGGATGACTCGGGCGCCGATCAAGAAGCCTCTGGACGGATGAAGTGCGCGCCCGAGTGGGGCATGGTGGATTTCATGAGCACCCTGGCCCTGTCGGTCCTCCTCTGCCTGGTGTCCGCCGTCGCGTACGCGGGTGGCGCGATCGTCCAGGAGCACGTCGCGGCGAGCTCCCCCGAAGGCTCCTACGCGCCGCTGCGCCGGGCCGGCTGGTGGGTGGCGGTCACCCTGAACGGCCTCGGCGCGCTGCTGCACGTGCTGGCCCTGGCGTACGGGCCGCTGAGCCTGGTCCAGCCGCTCGGGGCGCTGACCATCGTCTTCGCCCTCCCGATGGCGGCCGTGTTCGTGGGGCGCCGGGCGGGTGCGGCGGCCTGGCGCGGGGCGATGCTGGCCACGGTGGGACTGGCCGGGCTGCTCGCGCTGACCGGCGGGGAGGGCGCGGGCCGGGAGGCCTTCGCCGGCGCGGAGCGGAGCCTGCTGCTGTCGGTGACGGCGGCCGGGGCGGCGGTGCTGTTCCTGGCCGCCCGGCGGGTGCACCGGGCGGTGCTGCGCAGCGTGCTGCTGGCGACGGCGGCCGGTACCTCCTTCGGGATGGCGTCGGTGTTCACCAAGTCGGTGGCCGAGAGCTTCGAGGCGGGCTCCCGGGCCGGACTGTGGCCGGATCTGGCGGCCATCGCCGTACTGGCGGCGGGCGGGCTGCTGCTGTCGCAGGCCGCCTACCGGGGTGCCGGGCTGACGGCGCCGCTGGCCACGGTGACCGTGGTCAACCCGGCGGTGGCGGCGGCGGTCGGGATCTCGCTGTTCGACGAGGGCTTCCGGTACGGGACCGCCGGCGCCCTGGCCGCGCTGGCGAGCGCCGCGGTGGCGGCGGCCGGCCTGGTGCTGCTCACGGCCGTGCCGCCGCACGTGCGGGGGTCAGATGCCGACGCCCTTGCCCCGGAGGTACTTGAGCGGGTCGATGTCGGAGCCGTAGCCGGGCGCGGTGCGCATCTCGAAGTGCAGGTGGGGTCCGCTGGTGTTGCCGGTCGAGCCGGAGCGGCCGATCCGCTGACCGCCGGACACCTGCTGGCCGGCCTTGACGCCGAGCGCGGAGAGGTGGGCGTACTGCGAGTACCGGCCGTCGGCGTGCTTGATGACGACCTGGTAGCCGTACGCTCCGGCCCAGCCGGCCGACTCGACCGTGCCGGGGCCCACGGCCTTGATGCTGGTGCCGGTCGGCACCGGGAAGTCGACGCCCGTGTGATAGCCGCTGGACCAGGACGACCCCGCGACGCGGTAGGCGGTGCCGAGGGCGGCGTCGACGGGGGCGGTGAAGCCTCCCGAGGCCGGCTTCTGCTCCACTGAGGCGGGCTCGGGCTTTTCCGCGGGCTTGGGTTTCTCGGCCTGCTTCTCGGCCGGCTTCTCGGCCGGCTTCTCCGCCGGTTTCGGTGCCGGTTTCGGTGCCGGTTTCGCGGCCTGCTCGGTCGTGCCGGCGGGCTCCGTCGGCTTGACCGGCTCGGCGGTGCGCGGCGGCTTCTCGGGGTTCTGCGCGGGCGGCGCCACCGGAGCGGTGGTGACGCGGAGCGTGAGCCGCTGCCCCGGGAAGATCATGTCGGGGTTGCCGCCGACCGTGCTCCGGTTGGTCTCGTACAGCGCCTGCCAGCCGCCCTCTATGTGCTGCTCGGAGGCGATCGTCGACAGCGAGTCCCCGGGCGCGACGACGTACGGGTTCGGCAGGACGGAGGTCCCGGTCGGGCGGGGCGCGGTGACGGGTGTGCCCGGTGTGCCGGTGGCGGCCTTGGTGCCGGTGGTGGCCTTGGTCGCCTGGAGCCGGTCCATGGGCGCCTGCTGCTTCGGCGCCTTCGGGGTGGTGCCCGACGAGGGCTTCGGGGAGGTGCCCGTCTGCGTGGCGGGCGCCGGTCCACTGCGGCTGAGTCCGGACTGCGGGCCGCAGGCGGGCCAGGCCTGGGGGCCCTGACCCTTGAGGACCTTCTCGGCGACCGCGATCTGCTGGTCCTTGGTCGCCAGGTCGGCGCGCGCGGCGAAGGCGGTGCCGCCGAAATCGCGCCACGTGCTCTGGCTGAACTGCAGCCCGCCGAAATAGCCGTTGCCGGTGTTGATGTGCCAGTTGCCAGTCGCCTCGCACTCGGCGACCTTGTTCCAGGTGTCCACGGAGGCGGCGTGCGCGGCCCCCGCGCCGATGAGCGGGAGCGCGATCCCCGCACCACCCGCGGTGACGGCGAGCGAGGCCCGGTTGATGCTGCTCGGCTGGTACCGGCGGTGCCGGCCCCGTACACCCATGGGAGCCCCCCTGGAAGACATCAGGAACCGCACAACCTAGCGCCGCTCCACAACGCCGACAAGGGCCACAACCAGCCGTATCGAGGCTGGAGTTGGGGCCCTTCGAACGATGGAGCGGCGTTCGCGCGGACGGGCGTACGGGGGCCTGCCCGCGGGGTACGGCCCGCCGGGGGGATCGGCGGCGGGGGTCCCGGCTCGGGCCGGGTCTCAGCTCAGCGGGCCCGGCTGCGGGATCGGCGCGGGTCCGGGCGGCGGGGGCACCGGGTCGGGCTCGGGGAAGGGCGGGGGCACCGGCCGCGGTACGGGGCCGGGGTCCGGCACCGGCGGGAAGGGCGCCGGAACCGGGTCCGGCTCGGGCACCGGGGGCTGTGTCTGCTCTGCGTTTCGCACCATGCACGGCACCTTCCCCCGATCCGTCCCGGTACGCCCCCGGACACGGCGGTGCCCCCGGCGGGGTTCGTCCGCCGGGGGCACGGTCACACGTACGGGCCGGTCAGCCCAGGGGTACGGGGGTGGGGTCGACGCCGGTGGCGGTACCGCGGAACAGCACGGCCTTGCCGTCCGCGCCGGTGGCCCACAGGTCGGCGAGGCCGTCGCCGGTCAGGTCGCCGACGGAGCCGAGGACGGGGTAGGCCGCCCGGCCGAAGCCGGAGCCGGTCTTCACCCGCGGGGCGGAGCCCCAGGCCGTGACGTCCTGCTTGCCGTCGGCGCCCTTGGCCCCGGCGACGGTGTGGAGGTCGCCGGTGGCGTCCTCGCGCAGCCACAGGTCGGCGGCGCCGTCGCCGTTGGTGTCACCGGGGCTGATGACGGTGTACGCGTCCCAGCCGGCGCCGCCGACGGAGACGGGTTCGCCCGCCATGTCGAGGTAGCCCACGGGGCTGGCGGTGTACAGCCACAGCTGCCCGCCCTGCCGGACCAGGAGGTCGGACAGGCCGTCACCGTCGACGTCCCCGGCGGAGGCGAGCTGCCGGGCGTCGGCCCAGTGCTCGTTCGCGGAATCGAGCACCGACAGTTCCACGCGGTCGACGGACGTGACCGCGCCGAGACCGGTGTTCGGGTAGAGCCAGAGCTGCTTGGCCCCGGCCGGTCCGGGCGCCAGCACCACGAGGTCGTTGTAGCCGTCCTCGCCCCAGTCGCCGCCCGCGAGGATCTGCGCGGCGGGGTCCAGGGTGACCCCGCCGTCGGTGGGCGCGGCGAAGGTGCCGTCGCCCTTGCCCGCGCGGAACTGGAGGCGGCCGTCGGCGGCGAGGGTCCACAGGTCGCGGTGCCCGTCGCCGTTGAGGTCGCCGGCCGCGTCGCGGTGCGGGGCGCGGGTGGCGTAGAAGAGGTGGTTCGCGGTGTCCGAGCGGTTGCCCGCCTTGTCCACGCTGTACGCGTACACGCGCTGCGGTCCGGTCGCGAGGGGGGTGATGGTCGCGCTCCCGCCGGGGGCGACCGTACGGCGGACCGCGTCGGCGTCCGACCAGTAGACGATCTCCGCCAGGTCCTCGACGCCGCCCGTTCCGAAGGTGAAGGTGCCCGGGGTGCGGGCCGCTCCGGTGTGGTCCGGCTGTCCGTTGTCGCCGTTCGGGAACTCGGGCGAGCTGATCGCCGGGGGCGCGGTGGGCCGCGTACGGTCCACCGAGAAGGCGCAGGTCCGCGACCAGGCGGAGGCGGTGCCCGAGGCGGCGTCCACGCCGCGCGCGTTCCAGGTGTAGTCACCGCTGGGCAGGTCGGCGTCCGCGACGGGCCAGGTGACCGGGCGGCCCTTGACCGCGGGGATCGCCATGGTCCGCTGCGGGGTGGCCGTACCGGCCTTGAACACCTGGAACTCGGCCGAGAGCGAGCCGCTGTCGGGGCCGTCGACCGTGGCGGACAGGCTGACCTGGGTGTTGCCGATGAGACCGCCGGTGCAGGCGGTGACCGGGTCGGTGGCCTGCGCCGAGACGGCCGGCGGGACGGTGAGGGTGGTCTGGAGGGCGGCGCTCTTCGGGTCGAAGCGCTTCCAGGCCGAGGTGTCGTTCTCGTCGGCGGCGTACAGCCCGACGGTGACGGCGGTCCGGTTGCCGGCGGCGGCGTCCTTGAGGAGCGCGGTGACGTCGAAGGTCAGGTCCCCGGCGGCGCAGCCCGGGCCGGCGCCCTTGGCGGCGGTGACCGTGGCGAGCTTGACGCCCTTGGCGGGCTGCTTGTTCCAGGTCGTCTTGGAGGTGACGGCGCCGGTGCTCCACAGTTCCACGGGCTTGGCCGCGCAGGTGGCCGACGCGGTGTTGCGCACGCGCAGCGTGGCCCCGGCGACGGGGGCGCCCTTCAGGCCCGCGGTGTCGATCTGGAGGAAGGAGCGGGAGAGGCCCTCGGACCCGCCCTCGTTGCCGGCGCGCAGCGCGTCGGCGGACTTCCAGTACGCGGTGTTCGGGTGCTTCTTGGCCACCCGGGTCCAGCCGGCGACCGACGCGCTGGGCGGTGTCGCGTTGGTGGCCGCCGTGGCCGTCGGCGCGAGGGCGGCGAGCCCCGTGGCCGCCATTCCCGCGGCCAGCGCGAACGGGAGCACCCGTCTGTGGACGGCTCCGGTCCGGCCCCCCGGCCTGGTCTTCTTCGTGTTCATGACCCTCCCCAGGTCTCACTGATGATCAGCGAGACCCTAACCGGAAGGGACGGAATCCGGACAATCCTTTTCGGCCGGGGGAGGCTGGCTGTCGGCTATCCCCGGAGCCGCAGGGCCGCGGCCAGGCCGGGGCGGGGGCTGGAGAGGACGGGCACGCGGGTGCGGGCGAGCGGGGCGGCACCGGCCATGGAGGCCTGGGCCAGGACGATGACGTCCGCGTCGGCGACGGCGACGGCGTCAACCGCCTCGGCCACCGCCGCGAGGTGACCGGTGGTGTCACCGGCCGCGAAGAGCTCCCAGGCCCCCTCGACGAGGTGCGTACGCACGGACACCCGCCGGCCGGCGGCCTCCTCGGCCAGCAGCTCCCCGGTCGGGGCCAACGTCGACTCCACGGTGGCCAGTACGACGATCCGCGGGCCGGTACGGACGGCCTCGGACGCCATCGGCCGGTCCACCCGGAGCACCGGGACGCCGAGGCCGGGCGCGAGGGCCTCCGCGACCGCGCCGAGCGTCGAGCAGGTGACCAGCACCGGCCCGCCCGCGTCCCCGAGCAGCGCGCGCAGGTCCGCCACCACCGATTCCGGGCCCTGCGCGCGGGCCCGGTCCAGCAGGTCCGGGACCACCACGTGCCGCAGCACGGCTCCCGGGTGGTCCCGGTCGCGCAGCGCGTCGAAGACCGGGACGTGCGCCGGGGAGGTGTGGAGCAGCGTCAGTTCCGTCACCACAGGTCGGAGTCGCCCTCCAGCTGCGCCGTGGCGGCCTCGACCACCTCGGCCGGGGCGGCGGGCGCCTGGTCGGGGTGCTTGGCGGCCCAGCTCGCCGCGTACGGGCAGAGCGGCACGACCGGGACGCCCTCGGACGCGGCGATCCCGTAGAAGGCCTTCACCAGGTCCCCGCCGATCCCGCGGCCCTCGTTGCCCGGCTCGACCACCGTGTGGACGGCCACCAGCGCGTGGGGCTCGGCGGTGAGGACGAAGTAGGCGATGAACCCGACCACCGCCCCGTCCTCGACGGCCAGCAGCCGCCCGGCCTTCCGTTCGTCGCGCAGTTCGATCGCCATGTCCCCGACTCCCCTCAGACAGCCACCGCGTGGGGGCTGCGCTCCTGGTCCGTGCCCGGCACCGGGGCGGACGGGTCCGCGCCCAGCTCGACGATCCTATTGTCGGCGTCGACATGGACGACACGGGGCGTGAAGGCGCGCGCCTCGGCGTCCTCGAGCTGCGCGTAGCTGATCAGGATGACCAGGTCCCCGGGATGCACGAGGTGCGCGGCGGCCCCGTTGATCCCGATCACCCCGGACCCCCGCTCGCCTTCGATGACGTACGTCTCCAGCCGCGCGCCGTTGGTGATGTCCACGATGTGAACGAGCTCCCCGGGCAGCAGGTCCGCCGCGTCGAGGAGATCGGCGTCGATGGTCACGGACCCGACGTAGTGCAGATCGGCCTGCGTCACGGTGGCCCGGTGGATCTTGGACTTGATCATGGTGCGCAGCATTTTGAACTCCTAGAAGACGGCTCCCTGCCAGCTTTCTGCAGGTCAAGGGCGCTATGTACTCTACATGGACGCTCGTCGAGACGACCATGAAGAGAAGCATCGATCCCCTCTACCGAGAAGGCTCGCAGCCTGCACTTCTGCGCCAACCAGGCTGTTGCCACACCGCCGGCCAGGCGTCACATCGGACAGCACCCTCAGAATTCTCAGGGCCTGATGCTGATCAGATGCTGACTCACCTGACAACACATCAGGCCCATGAGGGCGCGCAGCCTCCCGGAGGTCCCGGGAGATAATCACGGCAAGATCGTTCCCCAGCCGGACGGTCAGACGCCGGAACTGGTGCAGACCCAGCCCAACACCATGATCGAAAAAGCCAGGCGGGATTCCCGGCAGCGGTTCGCCGACGACCCCGGACAAGCACACCAGGTTGTCGCCCCAGCAGGCCGCCCGCACGCGGCTGGTAGCACGACCAGTGCTTGAGATCTGACATCAGGAGGGACTCAAGGAGCTTCTTCAAGTTGGCCACCGATCGGGTGATGGGCCGTGAAGCGCAACGAACGAGGCCCCCGAGCTGTTGATCGAGATGTCTGACATCTCAATCACCTTGCTCGGGGGCCTCGTTGGTCATCCATCCTGCCGCACTCGACCTGCCGCATGCGCTCGTGGAGTGGGTCGCCATGCTGGTTGTCACTCGTGAGGGCGACCGGCGCTGCAAGCTCCGTCCGTCCCAGCGGGCGAT
>NZ_JBHWBP010000063.1:0-32180 GCF_042735575.1 Streptomyces sp. NPDC059564
CAGACCCGAGCGCACCGACTTGTGGTGGGTGCAGGACAGTTCGAGCCCTGCCACGGCGCCCCGACCGGGCCGGGGTGCGCACCGGCTCCGCGGCCGCCGCGCGCTGTGCGGGCAGGCTCATCTGGAGGCGTCGCGGCCCGGACAGTACGTGGACCAGCCCGAACCCGGCGCCGACGACGGCCGCGCCGCCGACCGCGTCGAGCACCCAGTGGTTGGCGGTGGCCACGATCGCGCAGACCGTGATCAGCGGGTGCAGCGCCCCGAGCAGCTTCTGCCACCCCTTCGGCGCGAGCACCACGATCACGATCCCGCACCACAGCGACCAGCCGAAGTGCAGCGAGGGCATCGCCGCGTACTGGTTGGAGATCGCGGTCATCGCCCCGTACGAGGGGTTCGCCAGGTCCTGCACCCCGTGCACGGTGTCGACGAATCCGAGGTCCGGCATGAGCCGCGGCGGGGCCAGCGGGTAGAGCCAGAACCCGGCGAGCGCGATGACGGTCGCCAGCCCCAGCGAGGCCCGCGCCCAGCGGTACTCCCCCGGCCGGCGCCAGTACAGGACGGCCAGGATGGCCAGCGGGACCACGAAGTGGAAGGAGGTGTAGTAGAAGTTGAAGAACGCCTCCAGCCAGGGCGTGTCCACGACGGCCCGGTTCACGGCGCGCTCGATGTCGATGCCGAGCGCCTGCTCGATGGCGTGGATCTGGCTCCCGTTGCCCTCGGCGAGGGAGCGGCTGGTGGGGGCCGCGGCGCGGATGTGCGAGTACAGCGAGTAGCCGACCCGTATCAGCAGCAGCTCCAGCAGCAGGTTCGGGCGGGACAGCACCCGGCGCCAGAACGGCAGCAGCGGCACTCGCGACCAGCGGGATGCGGCGGGCCGCCCGTACAGCGTCGGCACGGGGGCGCGCCAGTACGGCGAGGAGCGCGGCAGGAACGGCACGGCGCAGGCCGCCGCCACGGCCGCGAGGAGCAGCACGTTGTCGCGTACGGGGGCCAGCGCGGCCAGGTTCGGCAGCAGCACGGCGCTGGGCAGGGTCATCGCGAGCACCACGGCCACCGGCCACACCGGCCGGTCGGCGGCGCGCTTGCCCACCTTGCCGGCCACCGCGAGCAGCACCCACAGCAGCTGGTGGCGCCAGCCGGTCGGGGACACGGCGACGGCCACGCAGCCGGTGACGGCGACGGCGAGCAGCAGCTGGCCGTCGCGGGCGTAGCGGGCGGCGCGGCGCAGGCCGACGAAGGCGAGGGCGGCGGCGAGGGCGAGGTAGGGCAGGACCTCGGCGGGGCCGCTGAGGCCCAGGCGCAGCAGGGCGCCGTGGACGGACTGGTTGGCCAGGCCGTCGGGGGCGCCGCCGAGGCCGGTGCCCGCGAGGTGCTCGGCCCAGTACGTCCACGAGTCGCGCGGCAGTGACGCCCAGGACAGCGCGGTGGCGCCGGCGAAGGTCACGGCGGCGGCCTTGGCGGTGGGCCGGCGCCCGGTCAGCCACAGCAGCGGCGCGAAGAACAGCAGCGCCGGCTGGAGGGCGGCGGCGAGGCCGACGAGGAACCCGGCGGGCCGCTCCCCGGGCACCCGGAAGAACGCGAGCAGCACCAGCAGCACGGGCAGTACGGCGGTCTGGCCGGGGGAGGCGGCCTCGCGGACGGGCAGCGAGACCATCATCAGCGCGACCAGCACGGGCGCGGCCAGCAGCGCGGTGCGGCGGGGCACGGGGTCGGGCAGCCCGCGTGCGGCGACCAGCCCGATCGCGGCGACGAACAGCAGGGTCACGCAGGTCCAGGCCACTTCCAGGGACGGCGCCGCGAGGCCGACCAGCGGCTTGAGGACGAGTCCCGCGAAGGGGGTGCCGGTGAACTGGCCGGCGTCGTAGAGCGAGCCGGGCAGGCTCCCGGGGCTGCCCGGGAGGTGGAAGCCGCCGAGCCACTCGCCCGGCGGCACGCTGAGCACCGCGACGGCCTGTCTGACGGTGAGGACGGCCGCCAGCGCCCACAGCACGAGCCGTGCCGCCCCGAGTCTGCCGCCACCGCCTATGACTCCGGCATGTCCGCCTGCACCGCCGTGGTCCGCCGCGTTAGCCACGCCTCGCCGTCCTCCCGCCCTGTCGACCGCAACCTCGACTTCGCCTGGCTGCCGCGCTTCATGCACCGGGTCATTACCTGGACGACGATATCCCCCGTGGGATCCCTAGGATGGCGTCCATGAGCATCGTGAAGATCAACGCACTCACCGTGCCCGCCGAGCAGCGGGAAGTTCTGGAACAGCGCTTCGCCTCGCGGGCGGGGGCCGTGGAGGGTTCGGACGGGTTCGAGTGGTTCGAGCTGCTCCGGCCCGTCGAGGGCACCGACCAGTACCTGGTCTACACGCGGTGGCGTTCGGAGGAGGACTTCCAGGCGTGGATGGAGGGGCCGATGAAGGCCGCGCACCAGGGTGGCGGCGCCGGTGGCGGCGAGCGGCCGAAGCCGGCGGCTTCCGGGTCCCAGGTGTGGTCGTTCGAGGTCGTGCAGCAGGCGGCGCCGAAGCAGGCGTGAGCCGCTGGTGACGCGGAAGCAGGCGTGAGCCGCTGGTGACGCGGAAGGGCCCGGGGCGGCGGTGTGCCGCGCCGGGCCCTTCGTGCTTGCCGGTTTGCTCGCGCTCTGTCGGCTCCGGATCGCCCGTGCTCTGTCAGCGCCAGAAGGCGTCGCTCTCGTCGATGTCCTGGGTGCACTCGTCGATGTCGCTGATCTTGCCGCCGACGATGGTGAAGAAGAGACCCTCGTGCATCTCGATGCCCCGGTCGCCGCGGTCCGCCTGGACGGTGTGGAGGGACATCGCGTGGCCGCGTCCGTCCACCAGGATCCGCTCGAGGCGGACCTGCATGGTGCCCTTGGTCTCCGTTCCGAGCCGCCGGTAGAGGTCGAGGACGGCTTCGCGCCCCTTGTGGTGCCCCGAGAGGGGGCTGCTGCCGGGCATGTGGTGGATGACGTCGGCCGTCATCATCGTTCCCAGGGTCTCCATGTCGCCCTTGCCGAAGGCTTCGTAGCTGCGGCGGATCAGGGCACAGTCCGGATGCTCCGACATGTCCGTTCACACCCTTCGCTTGCGCGCTCGGTTCGTACGATTTACACCTTTCCTCATCATCGACCCGTGCCTGTGGATATTCCACGCGGGGAGGGCCGGAGGCGCTCCAGACTGAGGCCATGAACGAGAAGCTGAGGACCGCACACACGGCAACGTCGACCGGTACGGCAACCACGACCACCGGGACCACGGCGTGGGAGGTGACTCTGGAGTCCTTCGCGACGCCGGACGCCACCGCCCTGCGCCGCGCCTACTACGCGGAGGTCGCCGGGCGGTACTGGGAACGGACCGCCACCGAGGCCGAGATCGACCAGGGGATGCTGGACGACCCGGCCGACGGCCTCGTCCCGCCCACCGGCTGCTTCGCCGTCGGCCGGCTCGACGGGCGGCCCCGGGCCTGCGGCGGCATACGCCTCCTCGACCCCGTCACGGCCGAACTCACCAGGATCTACGTCGACCCGCGCACCCGCGGCACCAGCGGCGGGGCGGCCCTGCTCGCCGCGCTGGAGGAGGCGGCCCGCGCGCTGGGCGCGGGGCGGGTGCGCCTGGACACCCGCAGCGACCTGGTGGAGGCCCGCGCCCTGTACGCGCGTCACGGGTACCGCGAGATACCGGCGTACAACTCCGGGCCGTACGCCCAGCACTGGTTCGAGAAGTCCCTGGGGTGATGGCCGGCTAGTGGGCGGCGTGGTCCCGGCGCGGGAGGGTGTCGTAGGGCTCCTCGGCGTCGGAGCCGCACAGCTCCCGGTTGATCTCCTCCACGAGCTTGACCAGGTCGGTGGGGCGCTCGGGGCCCCACCAATCGCCGAGCAGCTCGGCGAGGGACTCCTGCCGGGCATCGGAGAGGCGGCCCGCCACCTCCCGGCCGCGGTCGGTCAGGATCAGCGAGAGGCCGTCGCGGACGGCGAGCCGGCGCTCCTCGACCTGGCGGGCGGCGTCCGTGATGGCGCGGAGGGGGATCCCGGTGCGTTCCGCGAGCACCGCCGGATCCGCGGATCCGTACTTCTTGATCCGCAGCAGCAGCCAGCTGGCCGCGGGGAGCAGGTCGTAGCCCGCCTTCTCGGTGATCTTCTCGTAGATGTGGCGGCGGCCCTCGCGGGTGCCCAGCACGCACAGCGCGCGGGCGACCTCGTCGCGCGAGGAGCGTTCGACGGGGTTGGAGGCGAGGGTCTCGGTCACATCGGGTGCGGTGACCGAGCCGCGGAGCTTGTCCTCCTTCAGGAACCAGGACACCACGAAGGCGAGCAGGACCACGGGCACGGCGTAGAGGAAGACGTCGGTGATGGCCGTGGCGTAGGCGTCGAGCGCCGAGGTCCGCAGCCGGGCCGGGAGCAGGCCGATGGCCCGGGGGTCCGCCTCCAGCCGCTCGACGCTCGCGGTGGGCGGCAGCGGGACGCCGGCGAGGGCGGCCGAGAGCTTGTCGCCGAGCCGGTTGGTGAAGATCGTGCCGAAGATGGCGACGCCGAAGGAGGCGCCGATGGAGCGGAAGAAGGTGGCACCGGAAGTGGCGACGCCGAGGTCGGCGTAACTGACCGCGTTCTGCACGACGAGGACGAGGACCTGCATGACCAGACCGAGGCCCACGCCGAAGACGAAGAAGTAGACGCTCATCTCCCAGTCGGAGCTGGTGCGTTCCAGCTGGTGCAGGAGCAGCAGTCCGACGGCGGTGACGCCGGTGCCGAGGATGGGGAAGACCTTCCAGCGTCCGGTGCGGCTGACGATCTGGCCGGAGACGGTGGAGGCGATCAGCAGGCCGAGCACCATCGGCAGCATGTGGACGCCCGACATGGTCGGCGAGACGCCCCGCACGACCTGCAGGAACGTCGGCAGGTAGACCATCGCGCCGAACATCGCGAAACCGATGATGAAGCTGATCACCGAGCAGAGGGTGAAGGTGCGGATGCGGAACAGCTTGAGGGGCAGGACCGGTTCGGCGGCCCGCCGCTCCACGAACAGGAAGGCGACGAGGAGCAGGACGCCCAGGACGGCGAGGCCGATGATCTGGCTCGACCCCCAGGCCCAGGTGGTGCCGCCGAGGGAGGCGACCAGCACGAGGCAGGTGGCGACGGAGGCGATGAGGAAGGTGCCGAGGTAGTCGATGGTGTGCTTCGAGGAACGGGACGGTATGCGCAGGGCGGCGGCGATGACGACGAGGGCGACGAGACCGATGGGGATGTTGATGTAGAAGACCCACCGCCAGCTGAGGTGGTCCACGAACAGGCCGCCGAGCAGCGGTCCCAGGACGCTGGTCGCGCCGAAGACGCCGCCGAAGAGGCCCTGGTACTTGCCGCGTTCGCGCGGGGGCACGATGTCGCCGACGATCGCCATCGACAGCACCATCAGCCCGCCGCCGCCCAGTCCCTGGAGGGCGCGGAAGCCGATGAGCTGGGGCATGTTCTGGGCGAGGCCGCAGAGCGCGGAGCCGATCAGGAACAGCACGATGGCGTACTGGTAGAGCTTCTTGCGGCCGTACTGGTCACCGAGTTTGCCCCACAGCGGGGTGGCCGCGGTGGAGGCCAGCATGTAGGCGGTGACCACCCAGGACAGGTGGTCCATGCCGCCGAGTTCGCTGACGATGGTCGGGAGCGCGGTGGAGACGATGGTCTGGTCGAGAGCGGCGATCAGCAGGCCCAGCAGCAGGGCTCCGATCGAGACGAGCACCTCGCGGGAGGCGTGCTCGGTGCCGGGACCGGGTTCCACGGTGGAAGCGGTGACATCCTGGGCCATCGGGACCTCCTCAGGCAGGATCAGCACCATCCATCCTGAGCGGTGTGTCCGGTTATGGCCTGTCGGGCGGGTTGGGCGGGGCCCGGCGGGTCTGCATAATCGCTGGCAGTAACCAGGGGAGGGGTAGCAGTGAGCGCTGAGCGCTGTCCGGAATGCGACGCCGTGAGCGCCGCCTGCACATGCACACCGAGCGGATACGACCCCCTCCGCATCCGCCCCTACGCCCCCGTTCCCCAACCCGGGGCCGGGAACGGGGCCGCGTACCCGCAGCACCTGGACCAGCGCGGGGGCGACGTCGCCTACGGGGCCGCGCCCGGCGGCGTCGGATTCGGCGGCGTCGGATTCGGCGGCGGCGCGCCGGGGGAGGCCGCGACCGAGATGTTCGCGCCGGTTCCGGCGGGCGGGCCGCAGACGCCTGCCTTCGGGACGGCCGTGCCGGGCCGGGGCGAGCAGACCGTGCAGCTGCGGGCCGTCCCTCCGGGGGCACCCCGGGCGGGTTCCGCGCCGCGGGGCCGGCGGCTGGTGCCGCTGGTCGCCGGGGGCGGCGTGGTGGCGGCCGCGGCGGTGGTGGCCCTGGGGTTCGGGCTGTTCACCGGCTCGGGCGACGGCGACGCCGTCCTGCTGGACCCCAAACCGTCGGCGCCGGCCATCACCGAGGCCCCGGTCGGCCCGTCGGACGGGCCCACCGGCCCGACGCCGACCGGCGGGACCCCCTCCGCGACGGCCGGCGCCTCCCGCTCCGCGTCGCCGTCCCGGTCGGCCAGCGCCAGCGCATCCCGGTCGTCCGCCCCGCCGCCCAGCCCCTCGGCGAGCCGTACCCGCCCCGCCAGCCCCACTCCCCCGCCGCCCCCCAAGCCCGCCACCCTGCGTTCCGGGGACTCCGGCCCCGAGGTGGAGAAGCTCCAGCGGCTGCTGGCGGACCAGGGCCTCTACCGCGGCCGCTTCGACGGCAAGTACGGGCGCTCCGTCGAGCACGCCGTCATGGAATTCCAGCTCGACTATGACATCGAAGACGACCCGCTGGGCGTCTACGGCCCGGCGACCCGGCGCGCCCTGGAGGGATAGGTCACTCCGCGAACGGTGGCGCGCACCGCCCCTCGTTTTGTATCGTGTAGGAACAAAGTGGTTCCGTCCGCACTCCCTGACCGGTGGACGGAACCACTTGTTCTCTTTTCCCGCCCCGTCTGGAGCCATGCCGATGCCGGCCAGCACCACCACCGCCCCCGTCGTCCTGTCCGCCCGGGCCCTGCTCCTGGACATGGACGGCACCATCGTCAACTCCGACGCGGTGGTCGAACGCTGCTGGCGCGAGTGGGCGCTGTCCCACGGGCTGGACCCGCAGGAGGCCCTCAAGGTGGTCCACGGCCGCCAGGGCTACGCCACGATGGCGATCCTGCTCCCCGAGCGCCCCGTGGAGCTCAACCACGCCGAGAACAAGGTGATGCTGGCCCGCGAGACGGCCGACACCGACGGCGTCGTGCCCGTCGGCGGCGCCGCCGAGTTCATGGCGGCCATAGCCGGGCTCCCGCACGCCCTCGTCACCTCGGCCGACGCCGCCCTGGCCGCGGCCCGGATGACGGCCGCCGCGCTGCCGATGCCGCGGGTGCGGGTGACCGCCGAGTCCGTCGGCGCCAGCAAGCCCGACCCCGAGGGTTTCCTCAAGGGCGCCGCCGAGCTGGGTGTGGACCCGGCCGACTGCGTGGTCTTCGAGGACTCCGGCGCCGGTATCGCCGCGGGCCTGGCGGCCGGGATGCGCGTGATCGGCATCGGCCCCCGCGCCGCCGCGTACGGGCCGACGGCCCACGTCCCCGACCTGACCTCGGTCCGCGTCGAGGCCGGCGCCGACGGCACGATCCGCCTCGTCCTCACCCCGGCCGCCTGACCTACTCCCCGGCACGTGGCCTCGTAGGACCGCCCGCCGCTACTGCCCGACGCGCCCGTCGATCCGCTCCCGCAGCAGATCGGCGTGGCCGTTGTGGCGGGCGTACTCCTCGATCATGTGCACCAGCACCTCGCGCAGTTCCATCGGCTCGCCGCCGCCCGCGTCGCCGGTGACGCCCAGGTCGGGCGCCCGCGCCACCAGCCGCTCCGCGAAGGCGACCTCCGCGCGCCAGGTGGCCCACGCCTCCTCCACCACCGCCGGGTCGCCGACCGCGCCGGTGAACTCCCCGTCCGGTTCCCGCTCCGAGCGGTAGTGGCGGCGGATCTCCTCGCCCTCCATGACGCGCCGGAACCAGCTCTGCTCCACCCCCGCGAGATGGCGCACGAGGCCCAGCAGCGACAGGTTCGAGGGCTCCACCGTACGGCTGGCCATCGCCTCGGCGTCCAGGCCGGCGCACTTCAGCTCCAGCGTCAGGCGCTGGTCGCGCAGATATCCGGCGAGGACGGCCCGTTCACCCCGGAAGCCGCCGTCGGAGCGGGCGTCCTCGTCGGGGTGGACGAACATGTTGGACCAGCCGAAACTCCGGCCGGTCTCGGGCTCGGGCGCCGAGTCGGGCGCCGACTCGGGCGCTGACCCGGGTTCGAAGGCGTTCACGCCCGCGAGCGTGCCCGCGGGCCCGGTCCCCCGCAAGGGGTTTTCCCCGGACCCGCCCCGCCTCAGCCCGCGATGGCCTCGTACAGCGAGAACACCGCCAGCGCCGCCATGACCGCGGCCGCCACCTTGGTGATGAGCCGCAGCGGCACGTACTTCATGAGGGTGCGCCCGCCCAGGATGCCGATGCCCGCGACCGCCCACAGGGCCAGCACGGCGCCGAGGCCGACGGAGACCGGGTTGTCGTACCGCGCGGCGAGGTTGGCGGTCATGATCTGGGTCAGGTCACCGAACTCGGCCACCAGGATCAGCATGAAGCCGGCCCCCGAGACCTTCCAGAAGGACTGGTCGGCGGGCGGCTTGACCTCCTCGTCCCCGTCGCTCTTCTTCAGGAGCAGCATCGCCGCGCCCGCGAGGAAGAGGACGCCGACGACGGCCTGGACGAGCCGGTGCGGGAGCAGCGTGAGCACGCTGCCGGCGGCGATGGCGAGGGCGACGTGCACGGCGAAGGCGGCCGCGACGCCCGCGAAGACGTAGGAGGCGCGGTAGCGGGTGCCGAGCATCAGGCCCGCGAGGGCCGTTTTGTCGGGGAGTTCGGCGAGGAAGACGACGCCGAAGGCGATCGCCATGACGCTGAAGCTGAACACGGGGTGAAACCTCGATCGGTCGGGCAGGACGCCATCGGGACCGAGAGACCTGGGGTGTATCAGGGGTCGCTTCGGCTCGGCGGCGCCCTGGATGCGTAAACGCGGACAGGACACTGCGGCCGAAGGTCTCGCTGGCCGACCGCTCGCGCGGCCTGCCTCCGGGCGCCGGCTGGATGACCCAGCAGTATGTCGACGGTCCGGCGAAGAGCTACTCCCCTTCTGCTCCTCCAGGGTACGTGACGCCGGGCGCGGGCGGCAGCCGTCCGGAATGTGAGCTTGGCCCCAGTCCGCCCCGCACCACGCTTCCCGCGTGGCCGAAATTCCAACTTCCCTTTGGCCGGGGAGTGTTGTCGGCCTTGATGTGACGTGCTCATGTCGGCAACCTGTCACCTGGCGCCCGTTCCCCCGACACCTGGCGCCGCCAGCATGACCGCGCCCCCACCGGGGCCGAACGGCCGTCCACCCCCCGCATCCAGGGAGCCCTCATGGCCCTCACGTCCCTCCGCACGCCCTCCTTCTACGCGCGTCGCGCGGGCCGCGCCGGCCGCGCGGGCGTCCTCGCGTCCGCCGTGGCACTCGCCGCCCTCACCTCCCTCGTGAACGCCCCGGCCGCCCAGGCCTCCCCGCCCGCCCCCATCAGCGCGGCGGCGGCCCGGAGCTACCTGGCCACGGTGACCCCGGCGGCGGAAGGTTCCCTCAGTGGCTACAGCCGCGCCCAGTTCCCGCACTGGAGCACCGTCTCCGGCACCTGCAACACCCGCGAGACGGTCCTCAAGCGGGACGGGGTGAACGTCGTCACCGACTCCGCCTGTGCCTCCGTCAGCGGTAGCTGGTACTCGGAGTACGACGGCGCCACCTGGACCGCCGCGTCCGACGTGGACATCGACCACATGGTGCCGCTCGCCGAGGCCTGGCGTTCGGGCGCCAGTTCCTGGACCACCGACCGGCGCCAGCAGTTCGCCAACGACCTCACCCGCCCGCAGCTCATCGCCGTCACCGACAACGTCAACCAGGCCAAGGGCGACCTCGACCCCGGCAAGTGGCTGCCCCCGCGGACCGCGTACCGCTGCACGTACGCCCGGATGTGGGTGCAGGTCAAGCAGTACTGGGGCCTGAGCATGGACTCCGGGGAGAAGACGGCCCTGGTGAACCTCCTGAACGGCTGCTGACCGGACCGCCCCTCCTCCGGGACCTGCCCCTCCCGCGGAACCCGCCCCCGACGACGTTCACCCCCGCTCTCCCCCGCCAGGGGGAGGCCAGGCGGGCCCTTCGCCCCGTACGGTGATCGAAAGGGGTATGGAGGAGGGGGAGTTCCATGGCCGGGCTGCGTCTTGGACCACTGCTGCGCTACGTCGACTGGGACACGGGCGGGGCCGCCACGATATGGGTCGAGGCGGACCGCCCGTGCACGGCCGAGGTGCGCTGCGCCGACGGGGCCGGCGGCAGCGTCCGTACCTTCCAGGTCTCCGGCCACCACTACGCGCTGGTGCCGGTCACCGGGCTGACCCCGGGCACGACCACGGCGTACGAGGTGCTGCTCGACGGGGTCCTCGTCTGGCCGGACTCCGGGAGCGGCTTCCCGCCGAGCACGATCACCACCCCGGCGGCCGGCGGCCGTTCCCCGCGGTCCTCGCCCGCGCTGCGGGTCACCTTCGGCTCCTGCCGGCAGGCCGCCCCGCCCGCCGCCGGCCGGCGCGGGCCGCACGGCGCCGACGCCCTCGACACCCTCGCGGCACAGCTCGCCGCCGACCCGGAGATGGTCCGGCCGGACGTCCTGCTGCTGCTGGGCGACCAGGTGTACGCCGACCACCTGTCGCGGGACACCCGGCGGTGGCTGGCGGCCCGCCGGGACCTGCGGGAGGCGCCGGGCGCCCAGGTCGCGGACTACGAGGAATACACCCGCCTCTACTACGAGTCCTGGCTCGACCCCGAGATCCGCTGGCTGCTCTCGACGGTCCCGAGCCTCCACATATTCGACGACCACGACGTCATAGACGACTGGAACACCAGCGCGGCCTGGCTCGCGGAGATGCGGGCGACCCCGTGGTGGCCCGAACGGGTGCTGAGCGGGCTGATGTCGTACTGGGTGCACCAGCACCTGGGCAACCTCTCCCCCGCCGAACTCGCGGCGGACCCGCTGTACGCGGCGGTACGCGCCACCCCGGACGGTACGGACGCCCTGCGCGCGTTCGCCGCCGAGGCGGACGCCGATCCCGGTTCGGTGCGCTGGAGTTACCGGCGGGACTTCGGCCGGTCGCGGCTGCTGATGGTGGACACCCGGGCGGCCCGGGTGCTCGCCGAGGGCGGGCGGGCCATGCTCGACCCGGCCGAACAGGCCTGGCTGCGGGAGAACGCCCTTGCCGGGCACGGGAATTACGACCACCTGCTGATCGGGTCCTCGCTGCCGTGGCTGATGCCGCCGCTCATCCACGACGCGGAGGTGTGGAACGCCGCGCTGTGCCGGGGCGAGCGCGGGGCGCGCTGGGCGCGGATCGGGGAGGACCTGCGGCGGCGCAGCGATCTGGAGCACTGGGCGGCGTTCCCCGGGTCGTTCGCGGCGCTGAGCGACCTCATCGAGGAGGTGGGGACGGGCCCGAGGGCTCCGGCGACGGTGTGCGTGCTGTCGGGGGACGTCCATCACGCGTACGTGGCCGAGCCCCGAATACCCAGCACGGCCCGCGTGTTCCAGCTGACGTGCTCGCCGGTGCACAACTCCATCCACACGGCGGTCAAGTGGGGGTTCCGGCTCGGCTGGTCCCGGCTGGGCCGGTGGCTGGGGCGCGGCTTCTCGCGGCACGGGCGCACGGGCCGGCCTCCCCTGAGCTGGCGGCGTACGGGCGGCCCGTGGTTCGGCAACCAGCTGATGACGCTGGCCCTGACGGGCCGGAGCGCCCGGCTGCGCCTGGACCAGGCCCGCCCGGGCCGGCCTGGGGCGGCCCGGCTGGTGACGGTGCTGGACCGGGAACTCACCGACCGGGATCTCACGGACCGGGAACTCACCGGCGCGCCCTAGCCGGTCGGCCCGCGGCGGGACCCGGGGCTTCGCGGTACCCGCGCCGGGCGTACGCTGTATGGCTGTCATGCCGCCCCTGCCGCTCCCCGCGACGACGCGGCGCTTCGGACTGGGGAGTCCCGCTGTGGTTGAGACTCTGGGGTCGTTGACCTCGAGCCCATGGATCTACGTCGTGGTGGCGGTGTCCATCCTCCTCGACGTGTTCCTGCCGGTGCTGCCGAGCGGCGTACTGGTGATCACGGCGGCGGCAGCGGCAGCCGCCGCCGGTCCCCCTCCGCGGGTGCCGGACATCATGGCGCTGCTGGTGATCGCCACGACGGCCTCGGTGCTGGGCGACATGGCGGCGTACCGGCTGGCCCGGCGCGGCGGGGCCCGCCTGGACCGGGCCATCGCCCGCTCCCGCCGGCTGACCCTGGCTCACGAGCGGCTGGGGGCTGCCCTGGCGCGGGGCGGCGGCGGCCTGGTGGTGCTCGCCCGCTTCGCCCCCGCCGGGCGCTCGGTGGTCTCCCTCGGCGCGGGCAAGACCCAGCGCAAGGTGAAGGAGTTCCTGCCCTGGTCGGTGCTGGCGGGCATGACCTGGGCGGGCTACAGCGTGGCACTGGGCTACTTCGGCACCCAGTGGCTGGGCACGACCTGGCTCGGCAGCGCGATCTCCCTGATCGCGCTGTTCGCGGCGGGCTCCCTGGCCGCCTTCCTCATCCGCCGCCCGCCCCCGGCCACGGCCGCCGCGACCTAGGAAGCCCGCATGACGCACGAGACGGTCACGGCAGAGCACGAAGAGCACCGGCAGGAGCTCACCGGGTACTGCTACCGCATGCTCGGCTCGGTGTTCGAGGCGGAAGACGCCGTGCAGGAGACGATGATCCGCGCCTGGCGCAACGCCGGCCGCTTCGAGGGGCGGTCCTCGGTACGGACGTGGCTCTACCGCATCGCCACCAACGTCTGCCTCGACGCGCTGGCCGACGGCAAGCGCCGGGCCCGGCCGATGGACCTCTGCGCCCCGACCAGCGGTGCCACCTCGCCGGGCGCCGCGCTGGACGCCGCCGCCTGGATCGAGCCCTTCCCCGACGGCGGTGGCGCCCCGGCCGACCCGGCGGAGGCGGCCGTGACCAGGGACTCCGTCCGGCTGGCCTTCGTAGCGGCACTGCAGCACCTGGCGCCCCGGCAGCGCGCCGTGCTGCTGCTGCGGGAGGTGCTCGGCTTCTCGGCGCAGGAGGTCGCCGAGGTACAGGGCACCACGGTCGCCTCCGTGAACAGCGCGCTGCAACGGGCCAGGGCGGTACTGGCCGCCCGGCGCGCCGAGGGGGCCGACGGCGCCCTCGGCGCCCCTCCCGCCGACCCGGCCCGGCGTGCGCTGGCCGACCGGTACGCCGCCGCCTTCTCCGGTTTCGACATGGCGGAGCTCGGCATGCTCCTGCACGTGGACGCCACCCTGTCGCTGGCCCCCCACACCCTGTGGATGCGGGGGTACGCCGAGATACGGGCGTGGCTGACGGGGCCCGCCGTCGGCTGCCAGGGCTCCCGGCTGATCCCGACCACGGCGAACGGTTCGCCCGCGTTCGGCCAGTACCGGCGCCGGGCCGACGGGACGGGCTTCGACCCCTGGGCGCTCCAGGTCGTCGAGGTCTCCGGCGGCACGATCACCGACGTCAGCTTCTTCCGCGACACCGAGCGGCTGTTCCCGCTCTTCGGGCTGCCCGCTCACGTCGGCGCGTAGGCCGGGCGGGGCACCCACTCACCCGTTCACCCTGCACCGATCGCCGCCTGCGGGCGGGGCTTCTAGCGTCCAGAGGGCGGCGCGCATCCGAATCCGCGTCACGCCCGTGCCCTGGCCGCGCCGTTTCGAGGAGCCCGAGGAGTTCTCTCCATGTCCCCCACGCGCATCCGGTACCGCCTGGCAGGAGCCGCGGTCGCGGCACTCGCCGCAGCGGCAGCCACACCCGCCACGCTCGCCTCCGCCGCCCCTGCCGCCCCCTCCGCCACCGGCTCGCCCTCCGCCACCGTTTCCCCCGGCACCGTCTCTCCCGGCGGCCGCGTCAGCCTCAACGTCGAGGGCTGCGGCACCAAGACCGGCCGGGCCACCTCCCGCGCGTTCGGCAACGTCTCACTGACCCCGGGCAACCTGGAGGCGACCAACCTCTTCGGCGCCGCCACCGTCTACCGCGACGCCCCCACGGGCTCCCACCCCGTCACCTTCGAGTGCGGCGGCACGGGCGGCCGGCGCGTCACCGTCACCCTCCAGGTCGCCCCCGGCGCCGCGCGCGGCGGCCTGGGCGGCAGCGTCGGTGAGATGAGCCCGGGCCAGATGGCGCTGGGCGGCACGCTCGCGGCCGGCGCACTCGGCACCGGCATCTGGATCCTGCGCCGCCGCTCGCCCCAGATCGGCTGACCCGCCCCTGGGCCGTCTAGGCCGGGGCGGGAGCCGACTGCCCGCGCACCTGCATCCCGTCGAGCAGCAGCCGGGTGGCCTCGGCGACCGCGTCCACGGCGGCGTCGAACACCTCCCGGTTGTGCGCGGCGGGCGCCCGGAAGCCGGACACCTTCCGTACGTACTGGAGCGCGGCGGCGCGGATCTCCTCCTCCGTGGCCTTCTCGGGGATGGCGGGCGGGCGCAGGGTCTTAATGGATCGGCACATACCTCCACTATGGCGCTGCGGGCGGCAGCTCGGCCCCGGAAAGTTTCATGATCAGCCCGGCCTGGAGCCGGCTCCGCAGCGCCGGGTCGGACACCTCCTCCAGCAGCCCGATCGCCTGCCGCGTGCTCTCGGCGGCCCGCCGGTCCTCGCGCAGGGCGGCGGTCTGGGCGGCCATGTGCCGCAGCGCGAGGTCGGCCCGCCGGTGGAACAGCTGCCCGACGAGGGTGACGACCAGGCCGACGGAGCTGGTGACGACCCCGAGGTACGCGTCCCCGGTGCTCTCCGCCTTCCACACCGCGAGCCCCACACCGAACAGCAGCACGGCCGCGCCGACCCCCGCGAACCGCTGGCTGGTCACGAAGCTGCTGCGGGCCTGCGCCAGCCCGTAGGCGTAGTACTCGACGAGGATCGGGGTGAAGTCGTCGCGCCGGTCCCCCGGCTCGGCCGGCCCGCCCCGACCGGCGTCCACGAGCCGCGGATCTCCGGCCTCCCCCCCCCCGGCGGCCACTCCCGCGAGCAGCCGCGCCCGCTCGGCGTCCCGCTGCGCGTCGAACCCCCGGGCACGCCGCCCCTCACCCCACACGGCCCCCACGGCCACCACCGCGAGCCCGATCCCCCAGAGCCACGCCTCGCCCCAGCCCACACCCACCACCCCCGCGATGAGATCCCCGCCCCGCCGAGCGGGAAACCCACCCGGAACCTAGACTGGCGAACGCCCGAAATGTCCGTACCGAAGGATGAGGGAGACGCACCATGGCCAAGCGAGGGAACAAGCGCCGCGCCCGCAAGAAGAAGAAGGCCAACCACGGCAAGCGCCCCAACGCCTGACCCCAGCCCCCGGCCAACCAACCGGGGGCCACCACACGTTCACCAACCCCGCCCGACGGCCAGGGCGCCCATGGCGTAATCGCGGAAGCGCGCTCAGCCGCTCGGCACGGGGCACCGAAGACCACCGCCCGCGCATCCAACCGCACCGCCCCGCGCCCGAGTTCCGACGCAAAAGACCCCCCGCCGCAATCGGCGAGGGGCCTTTGCACTGGTGGGCGCGGACGGTTTCGAACCGCCGACATCTGCTTTGTAAGAGCAGCGCTCTACCCCTGAGCTACGCACCCGTGGATGAGTGAACAGCCTACATGGAGGGCGCACCCCCCACGCAAACCCGTTCCCGTAGGGGAGAATGGACCGGGGCATGGCGGACGCGGCACGGGAGAAGGATTGTGACGACGGCATCCCGGCGGTGGTTCGGCGGGCGGGACGAGAGTCGGCGGGCGGATGCGCAGGCGGCGAAGGATGCCGCCGCGGCCGCGTTCTACGAGCTGGACACCGCGCAGCGGGATCTGCGGATCTCGATCGAGACCATCGCCGCCGCGGACGGGTCGCCCGCCGCCCGGCACGCCACCGAGGGGTTCGCCGCGCTCGGGCAGCGCATCGACCAGGTCAGCAGCGTGTACATCGAGGCGGTCGACGCGCACGACCTGGACCGGGTCGACCTGGAGGGTTCCGCCGCCGCGCAGGCCCGGGAGCAGCTGACCCGGGCGCGGGACGAGCTGGTACGGGTCAAGGGCGAGCTGGAGCGGTTCGCGCAGGGGCTGCAGCCGCTGCTGGACAAGGCGGAGACGCAGCTGGCGCGGGTCGCGCCGGCCCGGGAGCGGGCGAAGGCGGCGCTGCTGGCGGCGAGTGGCGCGCTGGACGCCGCGCGGGCCCAGGGGATGCGGGCCGACGATCTGGCCGCGCGGCTGGCCGCGCTGGGTCCGGAGCTGACCAAGCTGAACCAGGGGGCCGCCCAGCACGGGGTCCAGGCGACCGTGCAGCGCGCCGACCGGATCCTGCGGGACGCGGAGGCGGTACGGGCCGAGGCGGCGCGGCTGCCGGAGCGGGCCGCGGAGATCGACCGGCGGCTGGTGAGCCTGCGGACCCGGGCCCAGGCGCTGCGCAACCGGGCGGACCGGGTGGACCCGGTGCTCAGCGAGCTGAGGCGCCGGTTCAGTGCGGCGTGCTGGCAGGACCTTCAGCACGTCCCCGACCAGGCGATACGGGACGTCGCGCGGGCGGAGGACCGGCTCGGGGAGGCCGGCCGGGCGCGGGAGGAACAGCGCTGGGCCGACGTAGGAACGCTCCTGGAAGCGGTGCGGACCTCGCTGGACGCGACCGATGAGGCGGTGTCGGCCGCGCAGGACCGGCTCACGCGGCTGGAGGCCGTGGCGCGGGATCCGAAGGCGGAGGTGGAGCGGACCCGGTTCGCGATCCGGGACGCGCAGCGGCTGGCGATGGCTGGCCGCAGCGTGCCCGATCCGCGGCACGCGCGTCCGCTGGACGAATCGGTGGCGCGGGTGGAGCGGGCCCTGGCGGGGCTGGAGGGGCGGCATCCGGACTACTGGGCGTTCCTGCTGGAGATGGAGGACGTACGGGGCGCGGTGACCCGGGTGGTGAACGGAATCCGGTCGGAGCGCGGCCAGGGCTGAGGCGCCCCCGCCCGGGTTGTCGCGGGGGACGTGGCGGCGGATGCTGGGAGGGGCGGGGGACGGAGCAGAGGAGGGCGCAATGGCTGCCCACACTTCCCACAGGCCGCCTCGTGCGCCCCATGAACCGCTGGAATCCCCGGAATCCCCGGTACCTCATGGGTCCTACGCTCCGCATGCGGCCTACGGGTGCCACGAAGCCCATGACAACTACGCGCCCTACACGCCCCATGAGCCGTATCCGACCACCGCGCCCCAGCACTCCGACCTCATGCGGCGCCTCCTGCATCCCGTCAACGCCAAGCTCGACGAGCACCTGCCCAGCGATCACAAGCTCAGCAAGGTCTACCGGGTCGGCGCCGGCCTGACGGGCCTGCTGCTGGTCGTCTTCGGGATCCTGGGCCTCGTGCACCGCATCGGGTTCTTCGACACCGGCGGTGACACGGTGCTCGCCCTGAACACCAACGGCTCGCTGAGCATCCTGTCGATCTGCATCGGGGGGTTGCTCTTCGCGGGAATGGTGATCGGCGGAACCTTTGCCTCCACCCTGAACATCGTGCTCGGGCTGCTGTTCATCGCGAGCGGGTTCGTGAACCTCGCCCTGCTCGACACCCAGCTGAACTTCCTCGCCTTCCGCATGCCGAACGTGCTGTTCAGCTTCGTCGTCGGCGTGATGCTGATGTGGTTCGGGATGTACGGGCGGATCGGCAGCGCCCTGCCGCACGACAACCCGTACTGGCGCGCCCGCCACCCCGAGCAGGCGGACCGGGAGCCCCTGGCGCACCAGGGCGGCGGCTAGGAGCCGGCCCGGTCCCCCGTCGTGGCGCTTCCCGCGCGGCGGCGGGCTGCGTAGCCTGTGCGCATGCCTCGTTACGAATACCGCTGCCGGACCTGCGACGACACCTTCGAGCTCAGCCGGCCGATGGCCGAGTCGGGTGCGCCCGCCGACTGCCCGGCCGGGCACGCCGACACCGTCAAGCTGCTCTCCGCCGTCGCCGTCGGCGGGACCAGCAGCGCCCCCGCGCCCGCCGCGGCGATGGGTGGAGGCGGCTGCTGCGGCGGCGGGGCCTGCGGCTGACCCTGTAACGGCTAGCGCTTGCGCGAGAGCGTGATGCCGTCCGAGATGGCCAGCAGGACGGACTCCATGCGGGTGTCCGCCCCGACGTGGTCGTTGAACGCGCGGACGCTCGCCCCCCGGCTCGCCGGCGACTCGTCGAGGACCGTCCCGTGGAAGAGCGTGTTGTCCGTGACGATCAGCCCGCCCGGGCGCAGCCTCGGCACGAGCTCCTCCCAGTAGAGGATCTGGCTCTGCTTGTCCGCGTCCACGTACGCCAGGTCGATGTGCGGTTCGGCCGGCATCGCGCGGAGCGTGTCCAGGGCCGGGGCGATGCGCAGGTCGATGCGGTCGGCGACGCCCGCCGCCTCCCACGCCTCGCGGCCGTAGCGCGTCCACTCCTCCGACACGTCGCAGGCGATCAGGCGGCCGTCGGCCGGCAGGGCCTGGGCCATCGACAGGGCGGAGAAGCCGGTGAAGGTGCCGACCTCCACGACGTGGCGGGCGCCGGTCAGCCGGACGAGGAAGGCCAGCAGCGGCCCCTGCTCCTCGGCGGACTGCATCCCGGCCGAGTCCGGGAACTTCTCCCAGGTGGTCGCGATCAGCCCCCGCTGGACCTCGTCCAGCGGGGGGTTGTGCGCGAGGACGTAGGCGTAGAGCTCGTCGGTGATCTTGGTGCTGTTGCCCTTGGTCATGCGCTCAGTGTCGCAACCGCCCTGCCCAGTTCGCGGACGATCTCCTCACCGGCGAGTACCCCGACGGTGGTCAGGGCCGTCACCGAGGGCGCCGTCCACGCCGCGTCGGCGAGTTCCCCGTGGCCCGGCCGCCAGGCCCGGTCCGCCGCGAGCAGCAGGTCGGCGTCGAGCAGGGAGTCGCCCGCGGCCAGGGTGCTGGTGGCGCCGGTGCGCCGGGCCACCTCGCGCATCGCCGCGCTCTTGGTCAGCGGACGCGGGACGGCGTAGATCTTGCGGCCCTGGAGCGAGACGGTCCAGCCGCGCGCGTCCGCCCACTCGGTGAGGGCCTTGAGCCACTCGTCGGGGACCAGCGCCCGCTCGACGACCAGGTAGACGAAGAGGTCCTCCGCCACCCGCGTCTTGCGCAGCCACGCCGGGTCGGACACGGACAGCAGGTGGGCGTGCACCTCCTCCAGGGGGGCGCACTCCCGCGCGAGCCGGGTCGCGACCGCGCGCCGCCAGTCCCGGTCCGGCACCCCGTCGACCAGCAGCTGTCCGCCGTTGGCGCAGATCGCGTACCGGGCCGGCGGGCCGGGGAAGCGGATGCGCTGGTACTGCTTGCGCGTGCGGGTGGTGGTCGGGACGAAGACGGCGGAGGGGTCGGCGGCGAGCGCCGCCAGCAGGCCGGCGGCCGTCTCCGTCATGTACGACAGCGGCCTGCTCTCGTGCACCTCGACGCACAGCAGCCGCGGGGCCTGGGCGTCGGGCATGGTCAGGCCGAGGGCGGCCGCCGAGTAGATGAGGGTGCGGTCGAGGTCACTGGCTACGAGGACGGTCACTTGGCGGCCACGGCCTTTCCGTCGGCGCCCGTGGCGCCGCGCGTGTATCGGGGGTGGATGAGTCCCACGCACGTGTAGGGCAGCCCGTCGACCTCCTCGACCGGCACCCCCCGCTGCTCCGCGAGCAGGCGTACGTGGTCCAGGTCGGAGCCGGCTCCGCGCTGGGCCAGGATCTTCCACGGGACGCGGCGCAGCAGCACCCGGGTGGTCTCGCCGACGCCGGGCTTGACCAGGTTCACGTCGTGGATGCCGTACTCCTCGCTGATCCGCTCCACCGCCGCCCAGCCCACCCAGGTGGGGGTCCGGTCGGCCGCGAGCAGTTCCTTGACCTCGTCGTCCACGGCGTCGGCGACGGCGTCGAAGTGCGCGGCGACGGCGTCGACGAAGCCGGTGGAGACGTCGGCTCCGGCGAGCTCCCGGTAGAACTTCGCACCGTGGAAGTCGGCGGGACCGACCAGGTCCGACCTGAGCACCGTACGCGAGACCAGGCCGGAGACCGTGGAGTTCAGGCAGGCGGAGGGGATCAGGAAGTCCTCGCGGGTGCCGTACGTCCGCACGCAGGAGCCCGGGTCGGCGAGGACGACGATCTCCGGGTTGAAGCCCTCGAAGGCGGACAGGGCTTCGCGCAGCTCGCGCGTGATGGCGCCCTTGCCGGTCCAGCCGTCGACGAAGACGACGTCGGCCGGGTCGTGGTGGGCGGCCAGCCAGCGCAGCGCGTTGGTGTCGATGCCGCGGCCGCGCACGATGGAGACGGCGTAGTGCGGCAGGTCCAGGCCGTGCCGGGCGGCGGCCCAGCGGCGCATCAGCACGCCGACGGGCGTTCCGGCGCGGGCCAGGGAGACCAGTACGGGGGCCGGGGAGCGCTCGGCGAGCACGGTCTCGGTGACGGTTCCGACCGCCCGGGCCATCCGGGCGGCGGAGGCGTTCAGGGCGCTGCGGTAGAGCTCCTGGTAGGCCTCGGAGGGCTGGTACTCCACCGGCAGGGACTCGGCGTAGTGGGCGCCGCCCGCCTGGATGGCCTCCTCGCGTTCCTCGGTCGGGGCCTCCAGTTCGACGCCGGAGAGGTCCTGGAGCAGCCAGCCGACGTCCTCGGGGGCGTACGAGGAGAAGGCCGGCCCGCGCAGCGGCTCGGCCAGGGCGGGCTCGGACATGATCGGCTCCTGCCGGTCGGGGGCGTGCGGGGAGGTCTCACGGGCCGGGGCGTACGAGGGGACGACGGCCAGCAGGACCCGGCCGGCGTGCGGGACGAGGGCCGCGAGCAGACCCGTACGCAGCTCGGGGGTGTCCCCGACGGAGTCCACGACGGCGACGACGGTGTCGAAGCCCGCGCCCTCGACGTTGTAGGCGTACCGGTCGCCGGGGCCGTCGGCCGGGGCGTCGTGGGCGGGGAAGACCAGCCGGGTGCGGATGGCGTAGCCGGGGTCGTCGACGGCCAGCACGGGTGAGCGGGTCGTGGTGGAGAAGCGCACCTCGGCGGCGGCCCCGGACTCCTCCAGGGCCAGCGCGAGCCGCAGCGGCGCGTACATCAGCTCTTCGTTGCCGAGTACGAGGACACGTCCGGGCGCCTCGCCCAGCGCGGCCGCGAGCTGCCCGGCGAGGTGCGGAACCGCCGCCTCCAGAGCTGCGCGGTGCGCGGCGGTGAATCCGTGCCGGCCCCCGTCGGGGACGCCGGCCGGCCAGTCGAGCGGGACGCGGGTGACCGGCTGCGGGCCGTCCGCCGGGGGAAGGGCGGGTCTGGCCTTCGCCGCTCGGCGACCGCGCCCCGGACCCCCGCCGTCGCCGTGCCGGACTCCCCCGCAGAGGTTGAAGGCCACGCCCCCGGCCGGGGGCGCCGCCGCCTCGTACTCCTCGACCAGCGCCTGCCCCCTGGCCAGGACGCCCTCCGGGAGGGAGACCGTCCCGGAGGCGAGGGCGATCAGGTCGACGCGGGCGCCGAGCCCGTCGGCGAAGGCGGTCAGCCGGTCGCGGTCGGCGGCCGAGCGCATGTCGACGAGGGCGACGACCACGTAGTGGCCGCGCGGGTGGCGGGCGTGCAGGTCGCGGATGGTGTTCAGGACCGTGTTGCCGGTGGAGAACTCGTCGTCCACCAGGACCAGGGGCCCGCTGCCCGCCAGCAGCTCCGGGTCCTCGGGCAGCAGCAGGTGCGAGGTGGCGTGCGAGTGGGCCTCCTCGAAGCCGCCCGCGGGCTCCAGTCCCGGCACGGGCCGGCGCGTGGAGTGCAGGTAGGGCGCGGTGCCGAGGCCGTCGGCGACGCAGTGGCCGAGGCCGGTCGCGGTCTCGGCGTACCCGAGGACCACCGCCGAGGCGGCCGCCTCCTCGCCGAGCAGGGCCCGTACCCGCAGGCCGAGGCCGTGTCCGGCGGCGTGGACCACCGCCGGGGACTGCGGGACGTGCTTGCCCAGCACCCGGGAGACCAGCAGGTGGGCCCGCTTGGGGTTGCGCCGCAGGGCGAGTCCGAGCAGGGAGTCGAGGCGTGGCGCCGCCGGGTCGCCGCCCTCATCCAGGCTGACGCCCAGCCGGTCCGCGACCCACTCTCCCGACCACACCTCGTCGATCGTCTTCCCCTTCAGCGTCGAGCCCGTCGGGCCCATCGGGTCCCTGCGGTCCATCGGGTCCTTGTCCATCGGGCGGCTCACACCTGGAGCCCGGCCGTGAGCAGGTCGACGAAGCCGACCTCTTCCTTCGCCACACCGAAGACCTCGGCGCGCAGCATGGTGCGCTCGGCCCAGGCCCGGTGGGGCTTCACCTCGTTCATCTTGTTCGTGTAGGCCGAACGCATGACTCCGCCGCCGCCCCGCTCGGGC
This sequence comes from Streptomyces sp. NPDC059564, assembly GCF_042735575.1. Classification (NCBI taxonomy): domain Bacteria; kingdom Bacillati; phylum Actinomycetota; class Actinomycetes; order Kitasatosporales; family Streptomycetaceae; genus Streptomyces; species Streptomyces sp. NPDC059564. Next base: position 22,439 of record NZ_JBHWBP010000063.1, read on the forward strand.
CGCAGGATGTCCTGGGCGTCGCTGAACTCCTCGTGCGAGACCACCGACAGGGCGTGGACGGGCGTGACGTGCGCCGGGTGGATGCAGGTCTTGCCGAGCAGGCCGTTGGCCCGGTCGAGTTCGATCTCGCGGAGCAGCCCGTCCAGGTCGTGCTCGATCAGGGCGGTGCGCAGCTCCTCCACGCCCTCCGCGAGGAAGGGGCTGCGGCGCAGCTGGGGCTTGAAGAGGCGCTGCTGGCTGCGGAAGTACTCCCACACCGGGCCGGTGACGGTGAAGCCGGTGCCGTCGGCGCGGCTGAGGACGTTGACGACGTCGGCGATGACGCCGGCCACGATCTGGACGTCGTAGGCGGTCATGTCGGGGGTGCGGCGCAGTCCGTATACGGAGCAGAAGTCGGTGACGCCGAGCCGCAGGGCCAGGACCCGCTCGCGGTAGCGGTTCACGGTGCGCGAGATCCCGGCGAGGGTCTCGACGCGGGTCTCCAGGTGGAGGAGGTCGGGGGTTTCCAGGACGGGCATCGCGTACAGCCGGGGCAGGCCGGAGGCGGCTTCCGCGTCGGCGACGGCGTCGAGGAAGGCCGTTCCGCGGCTTTCGGTGAATTTGGGGAGTACGAATCCGGCCAGGTGCCGGACGGGTCCGCCGAGTCGGCGCACGAGGTCGGGTATCTGCTCGGGGGTGCGGACGCGGATGAAGAGGAGGGGGAGCCCGGCGGTGCCCGCGGGGTCGGCGTCGAGGGCCGCGAACTGCCGGACGAGGTTCTCCTCGCCGCCCAGGACGTCGGAGTCGCTGATGGAATCCTCCAGGCAGAGGACCATCGAGACGACTCCGCGGGCCGCCTGCTTGCGGATGTCGGCGGCCAGCTGCGGCCGGGTGGCGGGGCTGTAGAGGGTCGCCCCGAGCGCGGCGGCCAGCGTCCGGGTAGGCGAGGAGAGGGAGAACTCCGCCGGTTCCTGGTGGAAGAGGTCCTTGCGGACGGTGGGCGATATGTGCCCGAAGTGACGCATGTGCTTCCCCCGTACTGCCTCGGCGGCCCAACTGGCGTGGCCGGTAATAGTACGTACGAACAGGAGTCAAGAGTTCCTCAAGCACATGAAGTTCCGGTAACCCTCTTGCACCATGCCCAGCTCTCGCGTTCGGGACAAGGCCCTACGGGGGGCCGCATTGTCCCGGTCCCGTCCGGGAGGGCAGGATGACGGGCATGACGCACGCGATGCAGAAGGGCTCGAACATCCCGGTGGCCGCCGTGGCGGTCCGGGCGGTGCTGCGCTGGACCACCGGCACCGAGGTGCCGGACGTGGACGCCTCCGCACTGCTCGTGGGCGCGGACGGGCGCGTGCGCTCGGACGAGGACTTCGTGTTCTACAACCAGCCCCGGCACCCCTCGGGCGCGGTCTGGCGACTGGGCAAGAAGCAGCTCGGCGACGGGGTCACCGACGCGGTCCAGGCGGACCTGCGCGCGGTCACCCCGGCGGTGGACCGGATCCTGGTGGTGGCCTCCGCCGAGGACGTCCCGTTCCAGCGGGTCCGGGACCTGCGGATCCTGCTCTACGACGCCACCCCGGGCGGCGGCCCCGAGCCGCTGGCCTACTTCGACGTCCGCCCCGAGACCGGCGCCGAGACGGCCCTGATCTGCGGGGAGCTGTACCGCAGGGGCGAGGGGTGGAAGTTCCGCGCGCTGGGCGAGGGCTACTCCGACGGGCTCGTGGGGCTGGCGACCGACCACGGGATCTCCGTCGACGAGAACGCCGCCGAACCCGGCCCCGACGCCGGCCGGCCGGAGCCCGCGGCGGGCGGGCCCGCCGACGACCGGACCGCGGCCATGAGCCCGCCCGTCCCCGTACCGCCCGCGCCGCCCACCCAGGCCCCGCCGGCCGTCCAGCCCGCCTACGGGTACCCGCAGCCGGTCTCCCCGGCCCCGGTGCCCGCTCCGGCGCCGGCCCCGGGCGGGGACCCGTCCTTCCGGCTGCCGGTGCAGGGTCCCCAGTTCATCCGCCGCTGAGTCGCGCCGCCCCGCCGGGGGCCCCGGTCAGGCCTTGGTGCTCTTGTAGCCCCGCCCCCACTGGAGCCCCCAGCCGTACAGCCGGTCGAGCTCGGCCTGGAACCCGTAGACGAACTTCACCTCGCGGCGGACGATCAGCTCGCCCTTGACGTTCGCCAGCGAGACGACGGCGCAGGAGCGGGCCTGCGGCTGCCGTTCGTCCAGCGGGATCTCGATCCTCGGCCCGGCGGTCGGGTAGAGGGTGACCATGGCGTGCGTCCGGTCGAAGGCCGGGGTCTGGTCGTAGATGTAGACGAAGACGAGCAGCCGCTTGATCTCGTCGGCGTGGTCGAGGTTGATGTAGAGCGTCTCCCCGGAGCCCGAGCCGAAGCGGTCGTCGCCGCTGAGCTTGACGTACGGCGGGTCGTTGAGGTCGCCCAGCAGGTTGCCCAGCGGCTGTACGGCGCCCCGGGTGCCGTCGGTCAGCTCGTAGAGGCAGCCCATGTCCAGGTCGACGTTGACCATGCCCTGGGTGTGGGCCTGCACCATGTCGGGCTTGAACAGCTTGAACGGATGCCGGAACAGCTGCCCGCTCTGGCCCGCCGAGCGGCCGCCGATGTCGGAGGTGCGCATCCGCCAGGAGAGGTTCACGCGCAGATTGCCGTGTACCGCCTGCTGACGGGTGAGCGACACCGTCGACTGCCGCCTGGTCAGCTCGATCGCGTTCGACGAGGCCTGGCCCGAGTCGAACCCCATGGCGCGCGCGCCCCTGATCCCGTCGAAGAACCCCATGTTCCAACCCCCCAGGTCGGTCCGTGCGTGCACCGGATGTGCGGCGGGGCGGCCGCGCGGTCCGATGGATCCGCGCGACCGCCCCGTCAAAACCGAAACGGTTCTGTGGAAAGCGTTCCGCAATCAGGGCCGGGTCACACCCCCGCCCCGACCTCCGCCTGCTCGCCGTCCCCGCCGCCGCCCTCGGCGGCCAGGCGGTTGTTGCGGCGCACCGAGGACCAGAAGGACCAGGCGATGAGCACGACGCCGACGAGACCGGTGATGAACTCACTGATCTCGTACTGGATGGTGACCAGCAGGATCACGGCGAGCGCGCCGATGGCGTAGTGCGCGCCGTGCTCCAGGTAGACGTAGTCGTCGAGGGTGCCCTGGCGGACCAGGTAGACCGTCAGCGAACGGACGTACATGGCACCGATGCCGAGGCCGAGGGCCATGAGCACGATGTCGTTGGTGATGGCGAAGGCGCCGATGACCCCGTCGAAGGAGAAGGAGGCGTCGAGGACTTCGAGGTAGAGGAACATGAAGAACGCGGCCTTGCCGGCCATGACGACGGCCGGGACGGCCTTGCCGCTCCGCTTGGCCTCTTCCTCCGCCTCGTGCTCGGCCTCCTCCTCTTCCTCGAGCCTGTTCTCGAAGTAGCCCGAGAGGCCGCCGACGATCATGTAGGTGATCAGGCCGAGGACGCCGGAGACCAGGACGGTCTGCGCCTTGTCCACGTGGACACCGCCGTGCTGGTGGGCGTTGGCGGCGAAGGTCATCGAGGTGATGACCAGGACGATCAGCGCGATGCACGCGGACAGCATGTCGATCTTGCCGAGCTTGGCGAGCGGGCGCTCCAGCCAGGCGAGCCACTTGATGTCACGGTCCTCGAAGATGAAGTCGAGGAAGATCATCAGCAGGAACATGCCGCCGAAGGCCGCGATGGACGGGTGAGCGTCCGTGACCAGCTGCTGGTACATGTCCTTGTCGTTCATGGCGAGATCGACGGCCTCGATGGGCCCGATCTTCGCGCTGATCGCCACGATGACCACGGGGAAGACCAGCCGCATCCCGAACACGGCGATGAGGACACCGACGGTGAGGAAGATCTTCTGCCAGAAGGCATTCATCTTCTTCAGGATTCCGGCGTTGACCACCGCATTGTCGAAGGACACCGAGATCTCGAGGACCGACAGGATGGCCACGATCCCAAATGCGGGCCATCCCCCATAGAACACCGCTGCGACCAGACCGAGCGCAGTGATTGCGAACGACCAGCCGAAGGTTTTGAGAACCACTGGCACCCCATCGTCTTGTACGGCTTTACGAAACGTTGACCCCGAAGTCTAGAGCGATGCCCCGGAGCCCCGACGCGTACCCCTGCCCTACCGCACGGAACTTCCATTCCCCGCCGTACCGGTAGACCTCGCCGAAGATCATCGCCGTCTCGCTGGAGGCGTCCTCGGTCAGGTCGTAGCGGGCCAGTTCCTGGTCGTCCGCCATGTTCACCACACGGATGAAGGCGTTGCTCACCTGGCCGAAGCTCTGCCGGCGGCTGTCCGCCTCGTGGATCGAGACCGGGAAGACGATCTTGTCGACCTGGGCCGGGACCTTGGTGAGGTCGATGATGATCGACTCGTCGTCGCCTTCACCCTCGCCGGTGAGGTTGTCCCCGGTGTGTTCGACGGAGCCCTCGGGGCTCTTGAGGTTGTTGTAGAACACGAAGTACTCGTCCCCGAGCACGCGGCCGCTGTTGCACAGCAGCGCGCTGGCGTCGAGGTCGAAGTCCGCCCCCGTGGTCGAGCGCGCGTCCCATCCGAGACCGACCAGAACCCGGGTGAGGTTAGGTGCGGCCTTGGACAGGGAGACGTTGCCCCCCTTGGCGAGTGTGACGCCCATGATGTGGTCCTCCCCGGACGACGTGGTGATGGTGACACGGCCACCGGCAATGGTGGCAAAGCCGGACCGGCGCCGTACACACAGGTGCACGGCGCCGGTCGGACGGACTGCTCTCGGACTCAGACGTTGACGCCGAAGTCCTGCGCGATGCCGCGCAGGCCCGAGGCGTAGCCCTGGCCGATGGCGCGGAACTTCCACTCCGCGCCGTTGCGGTACAGCTCGCCGAAGACCATGGCGGTCTCGGTCGAGGCGTCCTCGGAGAGGTCGTAGCGGGCGAGCTCGCTGTTGTCGGCCTGGTTCACGACGCGGATGTACGCGTTGCGGACCTGGCCGAAGCTCTGCTGGCGGCTCTCGGCCTCGTAGATCGAGACGGGGAAGACGATCTTGGCGACATCGGAAGGAACACCGACGAGGTTGACCTTGATGGCCTCGTCGTCGCCCTCGCCCTCACCGGTGGTGTTGTCACCGGTGTGCTCGACCGAACCGTCCGGGCTCTTCAGGTTGTTGAAGAACACGAAGTTCGAGTCGTTGGCGACCTTGCCCTGGTCGTTGGTCAGGATCGCGCTGGCGTCGAGGTCGAAGTCGACGCCGGTGGTGGTGCGAGCGTCCCAGCCCAGACCGACGATGACCGCCGTCAGGTTAGGCGCGGCCTTGGTCAGCGAGACGTTGCCGCCCTTGCTGAGGCTGACTCCCACAGGTCCTCCATTGGTATGTGTGTGGGGCGGAGCCCCGTCGTGCGGTTGCTACCTGGATCAACGCTTCGATCCTAGTGACGGGTTCCCGCCCGCAGGCGGTTTTCCGGCGACGGACCCGCGCGAGCCCTCAGAGGCTGTCGAGGGCCTGGATGTACTCGTTCAGGTCACGTGCGTCGGGCAGCCCGTTGACGACGGTCCAGCGCACGATGCCGTCCTTGTCGATGACGAAGGTGCCGCGGACCGCGCAGCCCTTGTCCTCGTCGAAGACGCCGTAGGCGCGGGAGGTCTCGCCGTGCGGCCAGAAGTCGGACAGCAGCGGGTAGTCCAGGTTCTCCTGCTCGGCGAAGACCCGCAGGGTCGGCACGGAGTCGTTGGAGACGGCCAGGAGCTGCACGTCGTCGTTCTGGAACCGGGGCAGGTGGTCGCGCAGCTCGCACAGCTCGCCGGTGCAGACGCCGGTGAAGGCGAACGGGTAGAAGAGGAGCACCACGGCCTTCTCCCCCCGGAAGTCGGAGAGCCGCACGGTGGCGCCGTGGTTGTCCTTGAGCTCGAAGTCCGGGGCCTTGTTTCCGACCTCGATCGCCATCTTTCGCATCCCTTCCTCGGCCGTTCGGGTGGGGCCCAGCCTAGGCGAGGCCCGGGCGGGACCGTACGCGCGCGGGTGCGGAAACCGCAGAAACCCCGCCGGCTGGGGCCGACGGGGTTCATCCGGTTGTCTGGGCGCGTGGCTAGCGCTTGGACTTGGCGGCCTTGGGGGTCACCAGCTTGCTGGCGGCCCACTCCTTGCCGACGCTGACGCTCTTCGTCTGCGCCAGGCCCGCCGTCTGGGCGGCCTCGCTGATGTCGCTGGCCTCGACGTAACCGGGACGACCGGTCTTGGGGGTCAGCAGCAGGATCAGTGCGCCGTCCTCCACCAAGTTGATGGAGTCGACCAGCGTGTCCGTCAGATCGCCGTCTTCGTCCCGGAACCAGAGCAGCACCGCATCGGCGACGTCGTCGTACTCCTCGTCGACGAGGTCGCTGCCGATGTGATCCTCGATGGCCTCACGGAATTCCTGATCGACGTCGTCGTCGTAGCCGATCTCCTGGACCACCTGTTCGGACTCGAAACCCAGCCTGGAAACCAGACTGGTCTCCGCGTGGTCCGCGGTCGCGCTCACGGGGTGCCTCCTGCTCATGTTCGGTGAATGTCTTTCGGCGGCGCGCGTACGCGCAGCATTGGGCGTAGTCCACACGGGCGCGGCGGATCGCGCAAGTACCCGGCCGCCGAGACCGTCGAAACGGTGACGATTGCGGCCGTCTCGCCGCAACTTTCAGGCTTCCCCGGCGCACCACCCGTGATTCATCCCACACCATTCCAGCTCATTCAGCATCGCATGAGGACTTTCCTACCTGTTTGAGGGACGAACGGCCTTACGAACCCCGTGATCGTCCTGGGCGTAAGGTTGCGATTTGGCCCGACCCCCGGCAAGGCCGGGCGGCCGCTCCTTCCCCGCTCCAGGTGTTACCCAGTGGTAGAGGTGAAGATTTCGGCCGAGCGTAAGACCATGGGAGGCGGCGACCCAAGGCACGACTCCCCCGACAGCGAAGGAACAGCGTGGCTTCCGCATCCGATCGCAATCCGATCATCATTGGTGGCCTGCCGAGTCAGGTCCCGGACTTCGATCCGGAGGAGACGCAGGAGTGGCTCGACTCCCTGGACGCCGCCATCGACGAGCGCGGCCGTGAACGGGCCCGCTACCTGATGCTGCGCCTGATCGAGCGGGCCCGCGAGAAGCGCGTGGCCGTGCCCGAGATGCGCTCCACGGACTACGTCAACACGATCGCCACCAAGGACGAGCCGTTCTTCCCCGGCAACGAGGAGATCGAGCGCAAGGTCCTGAACGCCACCCGGTGGAACGCGGCCGTCATGGTCTCGCGCGCCCAGCGTCCCGGCATCGGCGTCGGCGGCCACATCGCGACCTTCGCCTCCTCCGCCTCCCTCTACGACGTGGGCTTCAACCACTTCTTCCGGGGCAAGGACGAGGGCGACGGCGGCGACCAGATCTTCTTCCAGGGCCACGCCTCGCCCGGTATCTACGCCCGCGCCTACCTCCTGGACCGGCTCTCCGAGCAGCAGCTCGACGCGTTCCGGCAGGAGAAGTCGAAGGCCCCGTACGGTCTGTCCAGCTACCCGCACCCGCGGCTGATGCCGGACTTCTGGGAGTTCCCGACCGTCTCGATGGGCCTCGGCCCGCTCGGTGCGATCTACCAGGCGCGGATGAACCGCTACATGGAGGCGCGCGGGATCGCCGACACTTCGAAGTCACACGTGTGGGCGTACCTCGGCGACGGCGAGATGGACGAGCCGGAGTCGCTCGGCCAGCTGTCCATCGCCGCCCGCGAGGGCCTGGACAACCTGACCTTCGTGGTGAACTGCAACCTGCAGCGCCTCGACGGCCCGGTCCGCGGCAACGGCAAGATCATCCAGGAGCTGGAGTCGCAGTTCCGCGGCGCCGGCTGGAACGTCATCAAGCTGATCTGGGACCGTTCCTGGGACCCGCTGCTGGCCCAGGACCGCGACGGCATCCTGGTCAACAAGATGAACTCCACCCCGGACGGGCAGTTCCAGACGTACGCCACCGAGTCCGGCGCGTACGTCCGCGAGCACTTCTTCGGCGGTGACCAGCGGCTGCGCACGATGGTCGAGAACATGAGCGACCAGCAGATCCAGCACCTGGGCCGCGGCGGTCACGACCACAAGAAGGTCTACGCGGCCTACGCGGCGGCCAAGGCCCACAAGGGCCAGCCGACGGTGATCCTGGCGCAGACGGTCAAGGGCTGGACGCTGGGCCCCAACTTCGAGGGCCGCAACGCCACGCACCAGATGAAGAAGCTGACGGTCGACGACCTCAAGCGCTTCCGCGACCGCCTGCACATCCCGGTCACGGACGCGCAGCTGGAGGGCGGCGCGCCGCCGTACTACCACCCGGGCCGCAACTCGCCCGAGATCCAGTACATGCACGACCGGCGCAGCGCGCTGGGCGGCTACGTGCCGACCCGCGTGGTGCGCGCGAAGCCGCTGCAGCTGCCGGGCGACGCGACGTACGCGGCCGCCAAGAAGGGCTCGGGGCACCAGTCGATCGCCACGACCATGGCCTTCGTCCGGATCCTGAAGGACCTGATGCGGGACAAGGAGATCGGCCGACGCTTCGTGCTGATCGCGCCCGACGAGTACCGCACCTTCGGCATGGACGCGTTCTTCCCGAGCGCCAAGATCTACAACCCGCTCGGCCAGCAGTACGAGGCGGTCGACCGCGACCTGCTGCTCGCGTACAAGGAGTCCCCGACCGGCCAGATGCTGCACGACGGCATCTCGGAGGCGGGCTGCACGGCCTCGCTGATCGCCGCGGGTTCGGCGTACGCGACGCACGGCGAGCCGCTGATCCCGGTCTACGTCTTCTACTCGATGTTCGGTTTCCAGCGCACCGGTGACCAGTTCTGGCAGATGGCCGACCAGCTGGCGCGCGGTTTCGTCCTCGGCGCGACCGCCGGCCGGACCACCCTGACGGGTGAGGGCCTTCAGCACGCCGACGGTCACTCCCAGCTGCTGGCGTCGACCAACCCGGGCTGCGTGGCGTACGACCCGGCCTACGGCTACGAGATCGCGCACATCGTCAAGGACGGTCTGCGGCGGATGTACGGTCCGGACGCCGAGGACGTCTTCTACTACCTGACGGTCTACAACGAGCCGATCCAGCACCCGGCCGAGCCGGCCGGCGTGGACGTGGACGGCATCCTCAAGGGCATCCACCGGGTCTCCGAGGGCACGGACGGTGCGATCGGGGCGCAGATCCTGGCCTCGGGCGTGGCGGTGCCGTGGGCGCTGGAGGCGCAGCGGATCCTGGCGGCCGACTGGAACGTACGGGCGGACGTCTGGTCGGCGACCTCCTGGAACGAGCTGCGCCGCGAGGCCGTCGAGGTGGACCGGCACAACCTGCTCCACCCGGAGGAGGACCAGCGCGTTCCGTACGTGACCCGGAAGCTGTCGGGCGCGGAGGGGCCGTTCGTGGCGGTCTCGGACTGGATGCGCTCGGTGCCGGACCAGATCGCGCGCTGGGTGCCGGGGACGTACACCTCGCTGGGCGCTGACGGCTTCGGCTTCGCCGACACGCGCGGCGCCGCGCGGCGCTTCTTCCACATCGACGCCCAGTCGGTGGTCCTGGCGACGCTCACCGAGCTGGCCCGTGAGGGCAAGATCGACCGCTCGGTGCTGAAGCAGGCGGTCGACCGGTACCAGCTGCTGGACGTCACCGCGGCCGACCCGGGCGCGGCGGGCGGCGACGCGTAACCGTCACTCGTGGGTGGGGGGGGGGGGGGATTTGTGCCCCCCCGCCCAAAAAAATGTTTTAACTTGGTT
>NZ_JBHWBP010000064.1:0-31832 GCF_042735575.1 Streptomyces sp. NPDC059564
CTTCGGGGACGGCCTTCGGGGACGGCCTTCGGGGACGGCCGAGCCGCCGTCCCCGAACGGGGTCAGCCGTGGGTGAAGTGCGGCGGGCGCTTGTCCACGAACGCGGACATGCCCTCCTTCTGGTCGGCCGTCGCGAACGCCGCGTGGAACAGCCGCCGTTCGAAGCGGACCCCCTCGGTGAGCGTGGTCTCGAAGGCCCGGTTCACGGCTTCCTTGGCCATCATCGCGACCGGCTTCGACATCCCGGCCACTGTTTCCGCCACCGCGAGGGCCTCCGCGAGGAGCTCGTCGGCCGGCACGATCCGGGAGACGAGCCCGGCCCGTTCGGCCTCCTCGGCGCCCATGGTGCGCCCCGTCAGGCAGAGTTCCATCGCCTTGGCCTTGCCGACGGCCCGGGTGAGCCGCTGGGAGCCGCCGATGCCGGGGATCACTCCGAGCTTGATCTCGGGCTGGCCGAACTTCGCGGTGTCGGCGGCGAGCAGGATGTCGCAGAGCATGGCGAGTTCGCACCCGCCTCCCAGCGCGTAGCCGGAGACGGCGGCCAGCGTGGGCGTACGGACCTGGCCCAGCCGGTCCCAGGCGGTGAACCAGTCGGAGAGGTACATGTCCATGTAGCTCCGCGGCCGCATCTCCTTGATGTCCGCGCCGGCGGCGAAGGCCTTCGCGGAGCCGGTCAGCACGATGCAGCCGACGTCCGGATCCCGGTCCAGCTCCTCCGCGGCGGCCACGACCTCGGTCATCACCCGGAGGTTGAGGGCGTTGAGGGCCTCCGGCCGGTTGAGGGTCAGCAGGGCCACCCGGCCCTTGCGTTCCAGCAGGATCGTCTCGTAGGTCATGCGGTCGTTCCGTTCCGGGGTCGCAGGGTCCGGACGATCGCCGAGAAGTCCAGGGCGGAGCCCTCGCCTTCGGCGAACGCGGCGTACATCTCGGCGGCCTTGAGGCCGAGGGGGGCGTCCACCCCGCCGGCCCGCAGGGCGTTGGCGGCCAGCCCGAGGTCCTTGGCCATCAGCGGGGCCGCGAATCCGGGCCGGTAGTCGCGGTTCGCGGGACTGGCCGGAACGGGCCCGGGGACGGGGCAGTTGACGGTCAGCGCCCAGCACTGCCCGGAGGCGGTGGAGGCCACGTCGTACAGGGCCTGGTGGTCCAGGCCGAGGCTTTCGGCGAGGACGAACGCCTCGCTGACGCCGATCATCGACACGGCGAGGATCATGTTGTTGCAGATCTTCGCGGCCTGCCCGGCGCCCGCCGCCCCGCAGTGCACGGCCTTCTTGCCCATGACGGACAGCAGCGGCTCCGCCGCCGCGAACTCGGCCGCGCCGCCGCCCGCCATGAAGGTGAGGCTCGCGGCGCGCGCACCCACCACCCCGCCCGAGACGGGCGCGTCGAGGGACCGGTGGCCGGCCGCCACGGCCGCCTCGTGCGCCGCCCGCGCGTCGGCCACGTCGATGGTGGAACAGTCGACGAACAGGGTTCCGGGCCGCGCGGCCGACAGCAGCCCGTCCTCCCGGTACAGGGACAGGACGTGGCGGCCCGCCGGGAGCATGGTGATCACCACCTCCGCCTCGGCGGCGGCCAGGGCGGCCGACGCGGCCGGTTCCACCCCCGTCGCGCAGGCGCGGGCCAGGAGCTCCGGCACCAGGTCGAACCCGAGGACGCGGTAGCCGGCCTTGACGAGGTTGGCCGCCATCGGGCCGCCCATGTGGCCGAGTCCGATGAACGCCACGGTGCTGCTCACCAGGGCACCTCCTGAGCCGAATCGGTCGTGGCCAGCCGCAGTTCGCGGTCGCCGAGCGGGGCGAAGAACCCTTCCACGTCCGCCGGGCCCACCTCCGCCAGCGAGGACGGGGACCACCGCGGACTGCGGTCCTTGTCGATGACCTGGGCGCGGATGCCCTCCACCAGGTCGGGGTGGGCGAGCGCGGCGCAGGACACGCGGTACTCCTGCTCCAGGACCCGCTCCAGCGGGCCGAGCCGCCGGACCCGGCGCAGCGCCGCCAGGGTGACCTTGAGCGCCGTGGGCGATTTCGCCGTCAGCGCGTCGGCCGCCGCCTTCGCGTCGGGCAGGCCGGTGGCGAGCAGCCGCCGGTGGATCTCCTCGACGGTGTCGGCCGCGTAGCAGGGGTCGATCCAGGCGCGCGCAGCGGCCAGTTCGCCCGGCGGCGGGTCGGCCACGAAGCGGGGGAGGACCTCGGGTACGCAGGACCGGGCCGGTTCCGCCGCCAGTTCCGGCAGTCGCGCCGCCGGGACGAAGTGGTCGGCGAGCCCGCACAGCAGGGCGTCGGCCGCACCGACCGCCGTACCGGTGAGGGCCAGGTGGGTCCCGAGTTCGCCCGGGGCGAGCGCCAGCAGGTAGGTGCCGCCGACGTCGGGGACGAAGCCGATGCCCGTCTCCGGCATGGCGACGCGGGAGCGTTCGGTGACGACCCGTACGGTGCCGTGGGCCGAGATCCCGACTCCGCCGCCCATCACGATGCCGTCCATGAGGGCGACGTACGGCTTGGGGTAGCGGGCGATGCGGGCGTTGAGCCGGTACTCGTCGCGCCAGAAGTCCGCGGAAGCCGTCGTCCCGCCGCTCGCGTCGGCGTGGATGGCGCGGATGTCCCCACCGGCGCACAGACCGCGTTCCCCGGCGCCTTCGATGACGACCGTCTCGACGGCCGGGTCGCGCTCCCAGGCGGCGAGTGCCCCGTCGATGCGGAGCACCATGGGGTGGGTGAGGGCGTTGAGCGCCTTGGGGCGGTTGAGGGTGATGTACGCGGCGCGGCCCTCCGTACGGAGCAGCACCTCGTCGTGGGTCGCGGAGGTCGCGGAGGTCGCGTATGTCTCGTGGGGCTTGTGGGATTCGTGGGATTCGTGGTTCATCGCAGGCTCTCCGTGAGTCCGCGGGCGACGATGACGCGCATGACCTCGTTGGTGCCTTCCAGGATCTGGTGGACCCGCAGGTCCCGGACGATCTTCTCGATGCCGTACTCGCTGAGGTAGCCGTAGCCGCCGTGGAGTTGGAGGGCGCGGTCGGCGACGGCGTAGCCGGTGTCGGTGGCGAACCGCTTGGCCATCGCGCACAGCCTCGGGGCCAGGGGGTCACCCAGGTCGAGGGCTTCGGCGGCCTGCCGGACCAGGGCGCGGGCGGCGGCCAGCTCGGTGGCCATGTCGGCGAGCCGGAACTGCAGCGCCTGGGCGTCCAGGAGCCGGCCGCCGAAGGCCTCCCGGTCGGCGAGGTACGACAGGCTGCGGTCCAGGGCGCTCTGGGCGCCGCCGAGGGAGCAGGCGGCGATGCCGAGGCGGCCGCCGTTGAGGCCGTTCATGGCGATGCGGAAGCCGTCGCCCTCGGCCCCGAGCCTGCGGTCGGCGGGGATCCTTACCCCGTCGAGGACGACCTGACGGGTGGGCTGCGCGTTCCAGCCCATCTTGTGCTCGTTCGGCCCGAAGGACACCCCGGGGTCGTCGCGCTCCACGACGAAGGCCGAGATCCCGCCCGGCCCGGCCTCGCCCGTCCGGGCCATGACCACGTAGACCCCGGCGGCCCCGGCGCCGGAGATGAACTGCTTCACCCCGGTCAGGACGTAGTGGTCGCCGGCCCGCTCGGCGCGCGTGCGCAGGGCGGCGGCGTCCGAGCCCGCCCCGGGCTCGGTCAGGCAGTAGCTGCCCAGGGTGGCGGCCGAGCAGAGCCCGGGCAGCCAGCGCTCGCGCTGCGCCCGGTCCCCGTAGCGGTCGATCATCCAGGCGACCATGTTGTGGATGGAGAGGTAGCCGGCGATGGAGGGGCAGCCGGTCGCGAGGGTCTCGAAGACGAGGACCCCGTCGCCGCGGCCGAGCCCGGAACCGCCGTGCTCCTCGCGGACGTAGACGCCGCCGAGGCCGAGGTCGGCGGCCCTGCGCAGGACCTCGACGGGGAAGTGCTTGTCCCGGTCCCAGCCGACGGCGTACGGGGCCAGGTGCTCCTGCGCGAAATCGAGGGTGACCTCGGCGAGGGCGAGCTGGTCCTCGGTGAGGGTGTTCACGGCGCTCATCCCATCGTGGGGATGGTGAAGCTCGCGCCCTCCTTCGCCCCGGAGGGCCAGCGCGAGGTGACGGTCTTGGTGCGGGTGTAGAAGCGGATGGAGTCCGGGCCGTGCTGGTTCAGGTCGCCGAACCCGGACCGTTTCCAGCCACCGAAGGTGTGGTAGGCCACGGGCACCGGGATCGGCACGTTGACGCCGACCATGCCGACGCCCACCCGGCGGGTGAAGTCGCGCGCGGTGTCCCCGTCACGGGTGAAGATCGCGACGCCGTTGCCGTAGGGGTGCTCGGTGGGCAGGCGCAGCGCCTCCTCGTAGTCGGCGGCCCGTACGACGCTCAGCACCGGGCCGAAGATCTCCTCGCGGTGGATCCGCATGCCCGGGGTGACGCGGTCGAAGAGGGTGGGACCGGCGAAGAAGCCGTTCTCGTGCCCGGGCAGGGTGAACCCGCGGCCGTCGACGACGAGTTCGGCGCCCTCGGTGGCGCCGATGCCGACGTAGCGGTCCACGCGGTCCAGGGCGTCGCGGCTGACCAGCGGCCCGAAGTCGGCCTCGGGGTCGTCGGAGCGGCCGACGCGCAGGGTGGCGATCCGCTCCTTCAACTTGGCGACCAGCGCGTTCGCGGTCTCCTCGCCGACGGGAACGGCGACGGCGATGGCCATGCAGCGCTCGCCCGCCGAGCCGTACCCGGCGCCGACGAGGGCGTCCACGGCCTGGTCGAGGTCGGCGTCCGGCATCACGATCATGTGGTTCTTGGCGCCGCCGAAGCACTGGGCGCGCTTGCCGTGGGCGGCGGCGGTGGCGTAGATGTGCGCGGCGATCGGCGTGGAGCCGACGAAGCCGAGGGCCTGCACCCGCGGGTCCTCCAGCAGGGTGTCGACGGCCTCCTTGCCGCCGTTGACCACGTTGAACACGCCGGGCGGCAGGCCCGCCTCCAGGAAGAGTTCCGCGAGGCGCAGCGGTACGGACGGGTCGCGCTCGGAGGGCTTCAGGATGAAGGAGTTGCCGCAGGCGAGGGCGGGCGCGGCCTGCCACAGGGGGATCATCGCGGGGAAGTTGAAGGGGGTGATCCCGGCGACGACGCCGAGCGGGGAGCGCAGCGAGTGCACGTCGATGCCGGTTCCGGCGTTGTCGGTGAACTCGCCCTTGAGCAGGTGCGGGATGCCCGCGGCGAACTCGACCACCTCCAGGCCGCGTTGCAGGTCGCCGTGGGCGTCGGCCACGGTCTTGCCGTGCTCGGACGACAACAGCCGGGCGAGGGAGTCCCGTTCGCCCTCCACCAGCTGGAGGAAGCGGAGCAGGACCCGGGCCCGCCGCTGGGGGTTCCACTGCCCCCATTCGGCCTGCGCCTCCTCGGCGTTGGCGATGGCGGCCCCGGTGTCGGCGCGCCCGGCGAGCGGAACGCGGGCCTGGACGGCGCCGGTGTTGGGATCGTGCACGTCGGCGAAGAGGCCGGAGGTTCCGGTGGTGTGCTTGCCGCCGATGAAATGGGTGAGTTCACGGACCATGGCTGCCTGCTCTCGTCAGGGGGATCCGGGGATGGCACGGCGGACCGGCGGCGCGACCCGGTGGGGTGCGCCGCTGGGGGAACGCCGTGGGAACTACGAGCGCGCGTCGGTGTGCGCGCGCTCCGCCGGATCACCAGGGTCGTGGGTACGTACCGGTGCCATGCGTGTCTGCTCCATCCTCGTGGACAACACGAAACATTCCGCGGCCGGTATCCTGACTCCCGGATCCCCGCGTGCCGCCCGCCTTCCCGGCTCGTTCGCCAGTGGCGTGTGGATGGCAGCACACTCCCCGGTCACAGTGGCGGGACCGTGCCGGATTCACACCGGCTTCCCTGCACCGCGGACCTTCGTTCACGAACATATAGTTGGACGTCCTAGTAAGTCCACCCCCGACACCCCCTTCCGGCCGCGGTCGAGCATGGCTCGACCGCCGGGTGCGGATCAGCCCCGGTCCGCGACCGGGTACGGGACGAACGTGCTGCTGTTCTCGTCGACGGCCAGGGCGCGGCCGAGCGGCGGTACGGCCCGCTGCGGGCAGTCGAGGCGTTCGCAGAGCCGGCAGCCCATCCCGATGGGCGTGTCCGCACCGGCGTTGCCGAGGTCGAGCCCGTCGGAGTAGACGAGGCGCGAGGCGTGCCGGATCTCGCAGCCCAGCCCGATGGCGAAGGTCTTGCCGGGCTCGCCCCAGCCGCCGCGGTGGCGGGTCACGGCGCGGGCCGTCCACAGGTACCGCTGCCCGTCGGGCATGGCGGCGACCTGGACGTGGATGCGGCCGGGCGCGGCGAAGGCCTCGTACACGTTCCACAGCGGGCAGGTGCCGCCCGCGCGGGAGAAGTGGAAGCCGGTGGCCGACTGCCGCTTCGACATGTTCCCGGCCCGGTCGACGCGCACGAAGGAGAACGGCACCCCGCGCAGGCGGGGCCGCTGGAGGGTGCTCAGCCGGTGGCAGACCGTCTCGTAGCCGAGGCCGAACCGGTCGGTGAGCCGCTCGATGTCGTAGCGGAACTCCTCGGCGGCGGCGTGGAAGTCCGGGTACGGGAGGATCAGCGCGGCCGCGAAGTAGTTGGCGATGCCGATCCGGGCCAGGCCGTGCGCGGCGGAACCGGCCGCGAAGTCCTCGGCGGCCAGCCGGTCCAGCTCGACGCCGTGTTCGAGGAGGGCCAGCTGGGTGGCCATCCGGAACGCCTGCTGGCCGGGGTGCAGCCGCCCGGACAGGTGCAGCACGCGCGAGGCGGCGTCGTAGTGGTGCAGCCGGTCGGAACCGGCCGCGATCCGCACCCCGTGCCGGTCGGCGAGCCGCGCGGTCAGCGCGCGCACCACCTCCCCGGGGCGGATGCCGATCTCGCGGGCGAGGTGCTCGGCGGCGAGATCGGTGTCGTGGAGGTAGTTCTGCCTCCGGTAGAAGAACTCCCGGATCTCCTCGTGCGGGGAGCGCGGCGCCTCCGCCGCTCCGCCGCCCCGGCCGTCCGCCGCTTCCGCGAGCCGCTCCGCCAGGAGCTGGCCGCGCCGGCCCAGGTCCAGCAGGACGGCGGCGACGGCCGGCATCCGCGTGGCCAGTTCCGACAGGTCGGACGGGGAGACACGGGCCTCGGCGACCTCGGCGGCGAGGGCCTCGCGCAGGTCGGCGACGAGGCGGCTGGTGTCGCGCTCGGAGAAGAAGCCGGGATCGACCCCGAACGCCTCGGTGAGCCGCAGCAGTACGGGCACGGTCAGCGGGCGGGAGTCGTGCTCCATCTGGTTGAGGTAGCTGGGCGAGATCGCGAGCACCCTGGCCAGATCGGCCTGGGTCATCCGCCGCTCCTCGCGCAGCCGCCGCAGGCGGGCTCCCGCGTACGTCTTGCTCACCGCACTCCCCTCCCGGTCTCCCCTTCGCCGTGCCCGTCACAGTACGCGGACCCGTACCCGAACGGGGCTTCGCAACCTTGGCAAAACCGCCGCCGAAGATTCGCAAAGCTTGGCAGACGTACCTCCTTGATGGCACCCGGTGCCACTGCCAGAGTCGGTCCTGCGGCCGGCCGGACCCGGCAGCCGAGGTGGACTCCCGGGCCTGATTCACGCCCTGATGTCGGTGATCCCGGCAGCCCCACCCGGCGCCCGGCAGCATTGCTCAGCTTCGGCCCGCAGGCGGGTCCGGCGGCCGCACCCGCACGAACAGGCACCAAGTGCCAGCCAGTCGGGCATGCGCCCGGCTCCTTGGCAAGACAAGCGACGGATGGAAACGGTGACGGTCATGGCAGAGGCGAACACGACGGCGGCGGCCGAGCGGCTGGCACAGCGGTGGGCCACCGACCCGCGGTGGGCCGGGATCGAGCGCACCCACTCCGCGGCGGACGTGGTCCGGCTGTCCGGCAGCATCCGCGAGGAGCACACCCTCGCCCGGCGCGGCGCCGAGCGGCTGTGGCGCCAGCTCCACGAACAGGACTACATCCACGCGCTCGGCGCGCTGACCGGCGGCCAGGCGGTCCAGCAGGTCCGCGCCGGACTCCAGGCGATCTACCTGTCCGGCTGGCAGGTGGCGGCGGACGCCAACCAGGCCGGGCACACCTACCCCGACCAGAGCCTCTACCCGGTCAACTCGGTCCCGCAGGTGGTCCGCCGGATCAACAACGCCCTGCTGCGCGCCGACCAGATCGCCACCGCCGAGGGCGGCTCCGACACGACGGACTGGCTGGCCCCGATCGTCGCCGACGCCGAGGCCGGCTTCGGCGGCCCGCTCAACGCCTTCGAGCTGACCAAGGCGATGATCGCGGCGGGCGCGGCGGGCATCCACTACGAGGACCAGCTGGCCTCGGAGAAGAAGTGCGGCCACCTGGGCGGCAAGGTGCTCGTCCCCACCTCCCAGCACATCCGCACCCTCAACGCGGCCCGCCTGGCGGCCGACATCGCCGACACCCCGACCCTGATCATCGCCCGCACGGACGCGCTGGCCGCGAACCTGCTGACCAGCGACGTCGACGAGCGCGACGCCGAGTTCGTCACCGGGGAACGCACCGCCGAGGGCTTCTACCGGGTCCGCAACGGCATGGCCCCCGTCATCGCCCGCGGCCTCGCCTACGCCCCGTACGCCGACCTCATCTGGGTCGAGACCGGCACCCCGGACCTGGCCCAGGCCCGCGCGTTCGCCGAGGCCGTCCACGCGCGGTACCCGGACCAGATGCTCGCCTACAACTGCTCGCCGTCCTTCAACTGGAAGGCGGCCCTGGACGACGACCAGATCGCCAAGTTCCAGCGCGAACTCGGCGCCATGGGCTACCGCTTCCAGTTCATCACCCTCGCCGGCTTCCACTCCCTCAACCACGGCATGTTCGACCTGGCCCGCGGCTACGCCGAGCACGGCATGACCGCGTACGTCGACCTCCAGGAGCGGGAATTCGCCGCCCAGGCACAGGGGTTCACCGCCGTCAAGCACCAGCGCGAGGTCGGCACCGGGTACTTCGACCTCGTCTCCACCGCGGTCAACCCCGCCTCCTCCACCACGGCGCTCGCCGGTTCCACCGAGGAAGAGCAGTTCCACTGACCCGTGCCGCCGGCCCGCCGGGCCGCCCGACGGAGGGCGCCCGGCGGCCCACGCTGAGGAGAACCGCATGTCCCTGAAGTCCCCGACCGGCCGTGTGCAGGTCCTCGGCGCACCGGGTGAGCGCCACGAGGAGATCCTGACCCCCGAGGCCCTGGAGTTCGTCGGCCGGCTCGACGCCGCGTTCGCCGGCCGCCGCCTGGAGATCCTCAAGGAGCGCCGCCGCCGCTCGTGCCACCTCGCGGGCGGCACCCCGCTCGACTTCCCGCTCGCGACCCGCGCCCTGCGCGAAGACCCCCACTGGCGGGTCGCTCCGCCCGCGCCCGGCCTCACCGACCGCAGGGTGGAGATCACCGGCCCGCCGGAGCGGCGGATGACGGTCAACGCCCTGAACTCCGGGGCCGGCGTCTGGATGGCCGACTTCGAGGACGCCACCGCGCCCACCTGGAACAACGTCGTCGGCGGCCAGCTCAACCTGCTCGATGCCGTCGAACGCCGCATCGACTTCACCGCCCCCGGCGGCAAGGAGTACCGCCTCGGCGAACACCTCGCGACCATCATGGTCCGCCCGCGCGGCTGGCACCTCACCGAGGAGCACCTGGAGGCCGACGGCCGGCCCCTGTCCGCCTCCCTCGTGGACTTCGGCCTCTATTTCTTCCACTGCGCGCAGCGGCAGATCGACGCCGGGTACGGCCCGTACTTCTACCTCCCCAAGCTGGAGAACCGCTACGAGGCCCGCCTCTGGAACGACGTCTTCCTGCTCGCGCAGGAGCTGCTGGACATCCCGCGGGGCACCGTCCGCGCGACCGTCCTGATCGAGACGATCACGGCTGCCTTCGAGATGGAGGAGATCCTCCACGAGCTGCGCGAACACAGTGCCGGGCTGAACGCGGGCCGCTGGGACTACCTCTTCAGCCTCATCAAGACCTTCGGCCACCGCACCGACTTCCGGCTGCCCGACCGCGCCAAGGTCACCATGACCGCCCCGTTCATGCGGGCCTACACCGAACTCCTCGTCCGCACCTGCCACCGGCGCGGCGCCCACGCCATCGGCGGCATGGCCGCCCACGTCCCCGGCAAGGACGCGGAGGCCAACGAGGCGGCCCTCGCCAAGGTCCGCCTCGACAAGGAGCGCGAGGCCGAGGACGGCTACGACGGCTCCTGGGTGGCCCACCCCGGCCTGGTCCCCGTCTGCCGCGAGGTCTTCGACGGGGTGCTGGGGGACAGCCCGCACCAGATCGACCGGGCGCGCGAGGACGTCGAGGTCACGGCCGCCGACCTGCTGTCCGTCCGCCGGATCGGCTCGCCCCCGTCACAGGAGGGAGTCCGCTCCAACATCGCCGTGGCCCTGCGCTACTTCGACGCCTGGCTGCGCGGCAGCGGCGCCGTCGCCCTGTACGGGCTGATGGAGGACGCGGCGACCGCCGAGATCGCCCGCGTCCAGATCTGGCAGTGGCTCCGCCACGGATACGTGGACCGGGACACGGTCACGGCGCTCCTCGACGCCGAATGCGCCGCCCTGGCGGCCGAGGATCCGCGGGCCCTGGCCACCGAAGCCCGGGAGGTCTTCGTGAACACCGCGCTCGCCGCGCAACCGCCCGGCTTCTTCACGCCCGAGGCCTACACCCGTCACCTCGTACGCCGTGCCGAAGCGCGGGTGCACGCGTGAGCGCCCCCGCGAACCGGCGCGTCCAGCGCGTCGGCGTCGTCGGCGGCGGGCAGATGGGCGCCGGCATCGCCGAGGTCTGCGCCCGCGCCGGACTCGACACCGTCGTCGCCGAGGCCGACGCCACCGCCGCCCTGGCCGCCCGCGAACGCGTCGCCGTATCCCTCGAACGCGCCGTCCAGCGCGGCAAGCTCGACCGGATCTCCGCCGAGGACGCCCTGGCCCGGCTCGTGTTCACCGGGGACCTGGAGGACCTCGCCGACCGGCAGCTGGTCATCGAGGCCGTCACCGAGAACCCCGACGCGAAGGCGGAGGTCTTCACCCGCCTCGACAAGACCGTGGAGGACCCGGAGGCGATCCTCGCCACCAACACCTCCGCTATCCCGGTCATGCGGCTCGGCATGGCCACCCGCCGCGCCGACCGGGTCGTGGGACTGCACTTCTTCAACCCGGTCCCCGTCCTGCCGCTGGTGGAGGTCGTCTCCTCCCTCCACACCTCGGCCGACACCCTGGCCACCGTCGAGGCCTTCGCCCAGGGCGCCCTCGGCAAGACCACGGTCCGCTCCCAGGACCGGGCGGGCTTCGTCGTCAACGCGCTGC
Source organism: Streptomyces sp. NPDC059564 (assembly GCF_042735575.1). NCBI lineage: Bacteria > Bacillati > Actinomycetota > Actinomycetes > Kitasatosporales > Streptomycetaceae > Streptomyces > Streptomyces sp. NPDC059564. The sequence continues at coordinate 11,287 of NZ_JBHWBP010000064.1, forward strand.
TGATCCCCTATCTCCTCTCGGCCATCCGCATGGCCGAATCGGGGTTCGCCAGCCCCGCCGACGTCGACGCCGGCATGGAACTGGGCTGCGCCCACCCCATGGGGCCGCTCAAACTCGCCGACCTGATCGGACTGGACACCGTCGAGGCCATCGCCCAGTCCCTCTACGAGGAGTTCAAGGAACCCCTGTACGCCCCGCCCCCGGTGCTCCGGCGGATGGTGCAGGCAGGTCTCCTCGGCCGCAAGAGCGGCCGCGGGTTCCACACGTACGGCCGCGGCTGAGGGGCCCCGGCACGTCTCCGGGCAGAGGGTGCGCCGGAGACGCGGAGAGCGGCGTGGGCGGGGCGAGTGGTGTCGCCGCGGCCCGCGCCGCGTCTCGTTTCCGCGTCCGGAACGTGGACAGCTGTGTTCATCCTCCGGTGCGGCGGCCTAGGGTGGCCCACGCAGCTGGTTCGCCCCGTCCGCCAGACGGGATGCGTCGTAAGAGGGAACCCGGTGGGAATCCGGGACTGCCCCGCAGCGGTGAGCGGGAACGACCGCCGTCATACGCACTGGGACCGGAACCGGTCCTGGGAAGCGACGGCCAGTAGGTGCCCGCCGGGAGACCGGCAGGCGTGCCCGCGAGTCCGAAGACCTGCCCGTTGCCCGTGCGCGATCGACCGCGCACGGTTTCCCGGTGACCTCGTGGGCGGGTTGGCGTGCACCTCGGACGGATCCTCCCGTCGCGTACCAGCCGTACGCGAAAGGCGGCGGTCCGCCCGTTCCGGCACCCCTCGCGCCCTCGGCCCCCACCGGGTCCATGGAGACACACTCGCGAAGGAGAGTTCCGTGACCACCGAGTCCGCAGCCGCGGCAGTACGGGCCACCGTGTACGGCTACCCCCGCCAGGGCCAGAACCGCGAACTGAAGAAGGCCGTCGAGGGCTACTGGAAGGGCCGCGTCAGCGCCGAAGCCCTCCGGGACACCGCCCGCGACCTGCGCCGCACCCACTGGGCCCAGCTCGCCGAGGCCGGCATCACCGAAGTCCCGACCGGCGACTTCTCGTACTACGACCATGTCCTGGACACCACCGTCATGGTCGGCGCGATCCCCGCCCGCCACCGGACGGCCGTCGCCGCGGACCCCCTCGACGGGTACTTCGCGATGGCGCGCGGCACCCAGGACGCGGCCCCGCTGGAGATGACCAAGTGGTTCGACACGAACTACCACTTCCTCGTCCCCGAACTGGGCCCCGACACCGTCTTCACGGCCGATTCCGCCCAGCAGGTCGCCGAACTGAAGGAGGCCCTGGCACTCGGCCACACCGCCCGCCCGGTCCTCGTCGGCCCGGTGACCTACCTGCTCCTCGCCAAGCCCGCCCCCGCCGCGGCGGCCGGGTTCGAGCCGCTGACCCTGCTCGACCGGCTGCTGCCCGTCTACGCCGAGGTCCTCGCGGACCTGCGCGCCGCGGGCGCCGAGTGGGTACAGCTCGACGAGCCCGCCCTCGTCCAGGACCGCACCCCGGCCGAACTGAACGTGGCCGCCCGCACCTACCGGGAGCTCGGCGCCCTGACGGAGCGCCCCAAGCTGCTCGTCGCCTCCTACTTCGACCGGCTCGGCGAGGCCCTGCCCGTCCTGGCCAAGGCGCCCGTCGAGGGACTCGCCCTCGACTTCACCGACGCCGCGGCAGCCAACCTCCGCGACCTCGCCGCCGTCGGCGGCATCCCCGGCAAGCGCCTGGTCGCCGGCGTCGTGAACGGCCGCAACGTCTGGATCAACGACTACGAGAAGGCCCTCGCCACCCTCGGCACCCTGCTCGGCCTCGCCGGCCGGGTCGACGTCGCCGCCTCCTGCTCCCTGCTCCACGTACCGCTGGACGCCACCGCCGAACGCGACATCGACCCGCAGATCCGGCGCTGGCTGGCCTTCGCCCGGCAGAAGACCACCGAGATCACCACCCTCGCCCGGGGCCTGGCCCAGGGCACCGACGCGATCACCGCCGAACTCGCCGCCAACCGGGCCGATCTCGCCTCCCGCGCCACCTCCCCGATCACCCGGGACCCCGCCGTACGGGCCCGCGCCGCCGCGATCACCGAGGCCGACGGCCGCCGCTCGCGGCCCTACCCCGCGCGCGCCGCCGCCCAGCGCGCCCACCTGGGCCTGCCGCTGCTGCCCACCACGACCATCGGCTCCTTCCCGCAGACCGACGAACTGCGCGTGGCCCGCGCCGACCTGCGGGCCGGGCGCATCGGCACCGCCGGGTACGAGGAGCGCATCAAGACCGAGATCCGCGAGGTCATCGCCTTCCAGGAGAAGACCGGCGTCGACGTCCTCGTGCACGGCGAGCCCGAACGCAACGACATGGTGCAGTACTTCGCCGAGCGGCTGACGGGCTACCTCGCCACCCGGCACGGCTGGGTCCAGTCGTACGGCACCCGCTACGTCCGCCCGCCGGTCCTGGCCGGGGACATCTCCCGCCCGGAGCCGATGACCGTGCGCTGGACGACGTACGCCCAGGCGCAGACGGCCAAGCCGGTCAAGGGCATGCTGACCGGGCCCGTCACCATGCTCGCCTGGTCCTTCGTACGCGACGACCAGCCCCTCGGGGAGACCGCCCGCCAGGTCGGTCTCGCCCTGCGCGACGAGGTCAACGACCTCGAAGCGGCCGGGACTTCGGTCATCCAGGTCGACGAGCCCGCACTGCGCGAGACGCTCCCGCTGCGCGCCGGCGGACACGCCGACTACCTCGCCTGGGCCACCGGGTCCTTCCGCCTGACGACCTCGGGCGTCCGGCCGGAGACCCAGATCCACACGCACATGTGCTACGCCGAGTTCGGCGACATCGTCCGGGCCATCGACGACCTCGACGCCGACGTCATCAGCCTGGAGGCGGCCCGCTCCCACATGCAGGTCGCGACGGAGCTGGCCGAGCACGGTTACCCGCGCGAGGCCGGTCCCGGCGTCTGGGACATCCACTCCCCGCGCATCCCCTCCACGCAAGAGGCGGCGGCCCTGCTGCGCAAGGGACTTGAGGCCATCCCCGCCGAGCGGCTCTGGGTGAACCCCGACTGCGGTCTGAAGACCCGCGGCTGGGCCGAGACCCGGGCCTCGCTGGAGCACCTGGTGGCGGCGGCGCACCTGGTGCGCGGCGAGGTCACGCCCGACGGGGTCTGACCCACGGCAGCGGGCCGGAACGGGCGCACCGCCCGTTCCGGCCCGGACGTCACGGTCAGACGAGGTCGAACCGGTCCAGGTCCATGACCTTGTCCCACGCGGAGACGAAGTCCTTCACGAACTTCTCCTTCGCGTCGTCGCTCGCGTAGACCTCCGCGAGCGCGCGCAGCTCCGAGTTCGACCCGAAGACGAGGTCGGCACGGGTGCCGGTCCACTTGACCTCGCCGGTGGAGGCGTCGCGGCCCTCGAAGGTGTTCTGGTCCGCGGACGTCGCCGACCACGTCGTGCCCAGGTCGAGCAGGTTGACGAAGAAGTCGTTCGTCAGGGACCCGGGAGCCGTGGTGAGGACGCCGTGCCGCGACTGCTGGTGGTTCGCGCCCAGCACGCGCAGGCCGCCGACGAGGACCGTCAGCTCGGGCGCACTCAGGTTCAGCAGGTTCGCCCGGTCGATCAGCAGGTACTCGGCCGGCAGGCGGTTGCCCTTGCCGAGGTAGTTGCGGAAGCCGTCGGCGACGGGCTCCAGCGCGGCGAAGGACTCCACGTCGGTCTGCTCCTGCGTGGCGTCCGCGCGGCCCGGCGTGAAGGGGACGGTCACCTCGAAGCCGGCGTCCTTGGCGGCCTGCTCCACGGCGGCGGCACCGGCCAGCACGATCAGGTCGGCCAGCGAGATCCGCTTGCCGCCGTCCTGGGCGGAGTTGAAGGACTCCTGGATGCCCTCCAGGGTCCGCAGCACCGTCGCCAGCTGGTCGGGCTCGTTGACCTCCCAGCCGCTCTGCGGCTGCAGGCGGATGCGGGCGCCGTTGGCGCCGCCGCGCTTGTCGCTGCCGCGGAAGGAGGACGCGGAGGCCCACGCGGTGGAGACGAGCTCCGACACCGACAGGTCCGAGGCGAGGACCCGCTGCTTGAGGGAGGCGACGTCCGAGGCGTCGACGAGCTCGTGCGTCACCGCCGGCAGCGGGTCCTGCCACAGCAGCGTCTCGGAGGGGACCTCCGGGCCGAGGTAGCGCACGACCGGGCCGAGGTCGCGGTGGGTCAGCTTGAACCAGGCGCGCGCGAAGGCGTCGGCGAACTCCGCCGGGTTCTCGTGGAAGCGCCGGGAGATCTGCTCGTAGGCCGGGTCGACGCGCAGCGAGAGGTCCGTCGTCAGCATGGTCGGGGCGTGGCTCTTCGACGCGTCGTGGGCGTCGGGCACGGTACCGGCCCCCGCTCCGTCCTTCGGCCGCCACTGGTGGGCGCCGGCCGGGCTCTTGAAGAGCTCCCACTCGTAGCCGAACAGGATGTCGAAGAAGCTGTTGTCCCAGGTGATCGGGGTGTTCGTCCAGATCCCCTCCAGACCGCTGGTGATCGCGTCGGCACCCTTGCCCGTACCGAACGAGTTCTTCCAGCCGAGGCCCTGCTGCTCCAGCGGCGCGGCCTCGGGGTCGTCGCCGACGCTCTCCGCCGGGCCCGCGCCGTGGGTCTTGCCGAAGGTGTGGCCGCCCGCGATCAGGGCGACGGTCTCCTCGTCGTTCATCGCCATCCGGCGGAAGGTCTCACGGATGTCGCGGGCCGCGGCGAGCGGGTCCGGGTTGCCGTTGGGGCCTTCGGGGTTGACGTAGATGAGGCCCATCTGGACCGCGCCGAGGGGGTTCTCCAGCTCGCGGTCGCCGGTGTAGCGCTCGTCGTCGAGCCAGGTGGTCTCGGGACCCCAGTACACGTCCTCGTCGGGCTCCCAGACGTCGGCGCGGCCGCCGCCGAAGCCGAAGGTCTCGAAGCCCATCTGCTCCAGGGCGACGTTGCCGGTGAGGATCATCAGGTCGGCCCAGGACAGGCTCTGGCCGTACTTCTTCTTGACCGGCCACAGCAGACGGCGGGCCTTGTCGAGGTTGCCGTTGTCCGGCCAGCTGTTGAGCGGCGCGAAGCGCTGCTGGCCGGCCCCGGCGCCGCCGCGGCCGTCGCTGATCCGGTAGGTGCCGGCGCTGTGCCACGCCATGCGGATCATGAACGGGCCGTAGTGGCCGAAGTCGGCGGGCCACCAGTCCTGCGAGCTCGTCAGGACCTCGGCGATGTCCTGCTTCACCGCGGGCAGGTCGAGGGTCTTGAAGGCCTCCGCGTAGTCGAACTCCTCGCCGAGCGGGTTGGCCACGGCGGGGTTCTTCGCGAGGATCTTCAGGTTGAGCCGCTCGGGCCACCACTGGCGGTTGCCGCCGCCCTGGGTCGGGTGCGCGGCGCGCCCGTGCGCGACCGGGCAGCCGCCCGCACCCTCCGAATTGGCGTCCACGACGATTGCATCATGGTTCTCAGACATGGGAATCCTTCCGTACCTGGTGGATCACAACGCTCAGCAACTGCATGCGGTGGTCTGGGCGGGGCGCGGGTCCCCTGCGAACGGGCTCGGCCCCGCCGATCGCCGTGACATCACGGGGGCCACGGTGCGGACGGTCCCGAGCCGCGGGAAGCGGGTCCGAGGCTTCCTGACTCTTGGCTATCTTCGAAACCGATCCTACGATGGACGGAATCCAAGTCAAGATAAACACCAAACCCCTGTCCCCCGGATTCCGGACGAGCACCGGCGGCCTCCGGACATCCAGCCGACCTGAACGGGTGAGCCGACATGAGTGACCTGCTGGAACGACTGCGAGGGCGCGGCTGGCGGATGACGTCCCAGCGGCGTGTCGTCGCCGAGGTCCTCGACGGCGACCACGTACACCTCACGGCCGACGAGGTGCACGCGCGGGCGGCGGAGCTGCTGCCCGAGATCTCCCGCGCCACCGTCTACAACGCCCTCGGCGAGCTGGTCTCCCTCGGCGAGGTGGTCGAGGTGTCCACCGACGGCCGTGCCAAGCGCTACGACCCCAACGCGCACCACGCGCACGAGCACCTCGTGTGTTCCGGCTGCGGCCTCATCCGCGACGTCCACCCGACGGGCGACCCCCTGGCCGACCTCCCCGCGGACGAACGCTTCGGCTTCACCGTATCCGGAGCCCAGGTCACCTACCGCGGCCTCTGCCCGGCCTGCGCCCGGGCCTGAGCCCCACGAGTCCGTACGTCGACTCCGGCTCGACCGGTGGTCCAGGGGGGGGTGGGGGGCGTCACCCCAGGCCGGACACCCCGCAGACGGTACGGGCGGTCTCGCGGTCGACGCGCTGTGGCGTTGAACCGGAGGGCGGCGCGGGCCGCTTGTACGCACGGAATCCGGCCCTCCGGCAGTCGCGCCCTACCCGATCTCGACCACCCGCGCCCACGAGGGCGGCCGGTCCGGCACGTAGTCGGGATCGTCCTCCCGGTACGACGGCACCCGGGCGAACAGCCCCACCACCGTCCGGCACCCGGGCCGGGACTGCGGCCATGGCGTCTGACCGTCCGTCAGGACCAGGATCACGTCCGGCCGGGGTCCCGTGCTCAGCGCCCGCGCGAAACCCTCGCGCAGATCCGTACCCCCACCGCCCAGCAGCGAGATCCCCTCCGCCCGGCACAGCGGGTGCGCCACGCCGGCCGCCGCGTCGCACGCCACCACGGTGACCAGGTCGCGGCGGCCGCCCACGGCCCGGGAGATCGCGGCGACCTCCAGGAGCGCACTGCCCAGTTCGGCGTCGCTCACCGACGCGGACGTGTCGATGACCACGCACACCCGGGGCGGCCTGCGCCGCAGGCTGGGCAGGACGAGGCCCGGCAGCCCGGCCGAACGCCGCGACGGCCGGCCGTAGGTGTAGTCCTCGCCCGCACCGGAGCCGGAGGCCGCCGAACGGACCGCCGCTCCCAGCAACTCCCGCCAGGCCTGCGGCGGATGGAACGCCTCCTCCGCCCATCGCTCCCATCCCTGCGGGGCGCTCCCGGGGCGGCCGGTGATGCCCTGGGCGACCCGGAAGCGGACCGCGTCCCGTTCCTGCTCCGTGAGGCCGTGCGCCCCGTCCGGCCCCAGGTCCCACTCCCGCTCCAGGCCGTCGGCGCCGCTGCCGCAGTCCAGCCAGGCCAGGTGCAGGGTGCCCGCTCCGAGGCCGAAGCGGCCCAGATAGTCCTCCATCAGCAGACCGGCGGGCAGCCCCAAGTCCCCCGGCTCGACGGCCCCTTCGGGTTTGAGCAGTCCGTCGCCGAACGCGTCGTCGTTGATCTCGCAGTCCGCGGCGATGTTCATCCGCAGCCGTTCCCCGGGCCCGGTCAGCCCCTGCTCCCGCGCGAGCCGGTCCCCGCGCCCGTGGTGGTCGCGCAGCAGGTGCGACACCTCGTGGACCCACACCCCGGCCAGCTCCTCCACCGGGGTGCGGTCCACGAAGCCGGACGAGACGTAGCAGCGCCAGTGCCGGTCGACGGCCATGGTGGGCACCCGCCGCGACTCCATGGCGTGCAGGGCGAACAGCGCCGTGGCCAGGTACGGGCGGGCCCGGGCGGCGTGCAGCCGGGCGGCGAACAGCTTGTCGAAGTCCAGCGCCCCGGCGCCGTCCCCGGTCATACGCCGGCCCCCGCGGCGGCACGGTCGGCGACCCGGGCCGCCGCCTGGTCGGCGCGCCGGGACAGGGTCACCACCCCCGCGAGCCGCTCGATCGCCTCGGGAACGTCCCAGTCCTCCCGGCGCAGCGAGGCGAGGGTGGTCGCGGGGACCACCACCAGGTCCGGTGCCCCGGTCTCCAGCGCCCGGACCAGCAGGGCCCAGGCCGCGTCCCAGCGGGACTTCTCCGGGCGCGCCCGTACGGCGGCCACGACCCCGTCGAGCACGGCCTGGCGCAGGTCCCCCCGGTCCGGCAGTTCGGCGCCGGCCGGATCCGCGAGGAGCGTCTCGGGGTCCGGGAGGTCCATCCGGTCCAGCCAGGCCAGCAGTTCGAGCCCCGGACCGTCCCCCACGGTGCCCCGGACCAGCAGGGAGAGCACCTCCCGGGAGGAGCCGGCGGCGGTCGCGAAGGCGGTGAGGCACAGGGCCATGTCCCAGCTCCGCGGCGACGGCCACGGGCCGCCCCGGCGCCCCTCGCCGCTGGGCAGCAGGTGGACGAGCTTGGGGCGGGCGGCGAGGAGCCCGCACACCGCGCGCCTCCCGAAGGCCACGGCCTCCGGGAGGCGTTCGGGGTCCAGCGTCGGCAGGGTCGCGCGGGGCCAGGTCCCGCCGAGACCGCGTACGACGACCTCGTGGTCATGGGTCCACTGGAGATGGACGAACCGGTTGGCCAGCGGCGGGCTCAGCTCCCAGCCGTCGGCCGCCGACCCCCGCGGATTGGCGGCGGCCACGATCCGTACGCCGGGCGGCAGTTGCAGCGCGCCGATCCGCCGCTCCAGGACCAGGCGGAGCAGGGCGGCCTGGACGGCGGGCGGCGCGGTGGACAGCTCGTCCAGGAACAGCAGCCCCCGGCCGGCCCGGACAAGGCGCACGGCCCAGTCCGGCGGCGCCATCGGCACGCCCTGTTCGGCGGGATCGTCGCCGATGACGGGCAGTCCGGAGAAGTCGGACGGCTCGTGGACGCTGGCGATGACCGTGGTCAGCGGCAGGTCCAGGGCCGTGGCGAGCTGGGTCAGGGCCGCGGTCTTCCCGATGCCCGGCTCACCCCACAGCAGCACGGGCAGGTCGGCGGCCACGGCCAGGGTCAGGGCCTCCAGCTGGACGTCGGGGCGCGGTTCGGTGGTGGTGTCGCGCAGCAGGGCCAGCAGATCACCGGCGACGTCGAGCTGCGCGGCCGGGGCCGATCCGGTCGGGGCGTACGAGGGGAAAGCAGACATGGGTCATCACCTGAGGGTTCATGGGTGGGTGTGGCGGGTGGGGCGGGTGTGGCGGAGAGCGGTGGTCCGAGGGGTCGGCGTCAGGCCGAGTGCCGCGGCCGCCGCCGCCGGCGGTCGCGCGGGCGGGCGTGGCTGGGAATGACAGCGCGCTTGGGTCCGGGCCCTGCCAGGCCCGCCCTGAACAGCCCGTAGGTGACGCGCCTCATCGCGGCGGCCTCCAGCTCTTCTCGCAGGGCACCGGAACGCAGCACCGCGCCGGGCCCGAGGAGCGCTTCCACGACGGCCAGCGCACCGGCGGTGTCCCCGTGGAGCAGGCGTTCCCGGACGCCGGACAGGCGGTCGGGCCGGCGGAGCGCCTCGTCGATGGCCCGCAGACAGGGCAGGGGAGTGCCGCTCAGGGCGAGCAGCAGCTCCTCGCGCCGGATCTCGGCCGGATCGTGGTCGAGGGGGGCCAGCGCCCCGTCGACCAGGCCGATCCGGTGCAGGGCTCCCCGGCACTCCACGAGCCGCGGCTCTCCCGGCCGGTCCGGGCTCCGCGCCGTCCGGTCCGTCGGCCGGTCCGGGACCAGCGCCGAGGCGACCAGCGGGTGCAGCCGGTCGGCGTCGATCAGCCCGGCGCGCAGCAGTTCCAGGTCGGGCGGCACCCAGGTCGCCGCGTCGGGCAGGACCGGCAGGGCGCCGGCGGTGCCGTCCTGCGGCGCGGCCGAGGCGGCGAGCAGCGCGGGCGCCCCGGAGCGGGACCCGTCCGCGGCCACGTCCAGGACCAGGCGGTGCCCGGACCCGAGCCGTACGGTGACCCGGCCGTCGGGCCGCCCTTCGTCGGCGCGCAGCAGCAGCTCGGCCTCCGCCGCCCAGCGGTCGACGGCGCGGCCCGGCCCGGACGGCACGCCCTCCGGCGGGAGGCCGGGGGCCCGGTCGGCCCCCGACCGGCTGCGCAGCTCGTCGCTGCGGCGGGCGTCCCACAGGTGCCGGTGCAGGTCGAACCGGAACCGGCGGGCGGGCCGGGGGCGCGGATGGCGGAGTTCGGCGGGCTCGGGGCGGGAGTGGTCCCATAGGGCGAGGCCGAACCGCTGACCGGAGTCCGCCCACACCGGCGGGGTCCGGACCACGAGGTGGACCGGGCACGAGCCGTCGTACCCCGCGCCTTCGTACCGGGCGAGGGTGAGGGTCAGACCCGGGCGCAGCAGCCCGTCGGGGGCGACCCTCGGCAGGTGCCAGCGCAGCAGGTCGGGGGCCAGGTGGCGGAGATCGGCCCGGACCCGCGCGACGAGTTCCGGTCCGTGAGTGCGCGCCACCGTACGCAGGTTGAAGTCGACGTCGACGCCCGCGGCGGCGCAGGCCCCCGCCCAGTCCCCGGCGCGGCGGCGGGCGGTGGCGGTCTCGATCATGGAGGGCGGCACGGCGAACTCGCGCACGTGCAGCCAGAGGGGGTGGCGGGAATCGCCGTTCGCGGTGTGAGTGAGCATCAGCACTCACCTTGCGCGGACGGGACCCCCGATCTCTGAACGGTGTGAAGGGTCATCGCGGTGATCGTAGCGGCGGGTCGCGGCGGCCGCCACGTATTTCCGTACCGGGCAATCCGGCCAACCACGGGCGGGCCGTCGCCCCGGCCCATGGGCGGTTCCGCTCCGCAGAGGGTGTGAAAACAGCCAAAGTGCCACCGGGAACCCCCTCCCGGCCTGTGTACCCTTCGCCGCGTGACGACCGGTGACACGGGGCGAGGAGGGGGCAGTGAGCGGGGTACTGATCTACCTGCCGCAGGGGAGCGGTGACGCGGTGACCCTTCGGCTCGGCCCGGGGGAAGTGGCGCGCTTCGGACGGGGATCCGAGACGACCCCGGTCGAACTCCGCCTCGTCGACGCGGCGATCTCCCGGCTGGCGGGGGAGATCCGGGTGACCGACGACCACTGGCAGCTCAGCAACCACAGCACGACCCAGAGCTACCTGGTGGAGAACCCCGAGGGCGCCGGCGAGTACCTGCGGGTGCCACCGCGGCGGGCCGGAGCCCCCATCCCCTTCGAGTTCTCCCGGGTCGTGCTGCCCACCCGGGGTGACACCACCGTCTCCTTCCAGGTGTTCGCACCCGACCACGTCTACCTCGACCCGGACGGCGCCGGCGGCCACTGGGGGAGCCGGACCGTGACCGCGTACTCCCTCGACGAGACGGCCATCTACTTCCTGGTGCTGGTCGCGCTCTGCGAACCGCGGCTGCGCGACGAGTCGCCGGTCGCGGTGCCGACCACCCCCGAGATCGTCGAACGGCTCGCCGGACTCCCCGGCTGCGGGCAGCTGACGGCCCGCGCGGTCAGCTCGCACATCGACTACCTCGCCGACGAGAAGATGCGCATCGCCGCCCCCGCCGAAGCCGGACCCGGCAGGGGCCCCCGGCGCAACGGCAAGCGGGAGTCGCTCGTCGGACTCGCGCTGCGCTTCGGGCTCGTACGCGAGGAGCACCTCGCGCTGCTCCCGACCCGGGCCGGAGGAGGAGACGGTGCAGCGCCCGGCCGACGCCTCGGGAAGTGACCACCTCGCGGACCTCCCGCCCGGACACCGCGTCGGCCGCTGGGAGGTCACCGGACCGATCGGCGCCGGCGGCTGGGCGACGGTCCACGCGGCACGCCCCGCAGACCGGGGCGAGGACGGTCCCCGTGAGGCCGATGCCGATACCGACGTCGACGCCGATGTCGCGCTCAAGGTGCTGCCCACCGGCGGGCTCGCACCGCGCCAGGCCCGCCGCGTCGCGGAATCCGCCCGGCGCGAGGTCGAACTCGGCCGCCGGGCCCCCCACCCCCGGCTGATCCGCCTGCTGGACTCCTTCGTCCTCGGCGAACCGGACCACCCGTACCTCGACGGCGCGATCGTGCTGGTCATGGAGCGGGCCGAACGCAGCCTGCGGGACCTGCTCGGCACCCCGCCGCCCGAGCCCGAAGGGGCCCGGCTGATCACGGAGGTCTGCGAGGGACTGGCCCACCTGCACCGCAGCGGCTGGGTCCACGGGGATCTGAAACCGGACAACGTCCTCCTCATGGCCGACGGTTCGGTCCGGCTCGCCGACTTCGGGCTCGCCACCGAACTGACCGGCACCGACGGCACCCACGGGTACGCACCCCCGATGGGCACCCCGGACTACCTCCCGCCCGAGCGCCGCCGGGCCCCGCTCGGCGAGCACGGCGTACAGGTCCGGCCCAGCGCCGACGTCTGGGCGCTGGGCATCCTCATCCACGAGGTGTTCACCGGCGGCGCGTCCCCCTTCCCCGGCGCCACCCCCGTCTCGCGCGGAGCCGCGGCCCAGGAGTACGCCGACGGGCGCGCCCCGCTGCGCATCGACCACGCCGTACCGCCCTTCTGGCGCGAGCTGGCCGCCGACTGCCTGGCCCCGGCCCACGCCGCGCGCGCCGCGCACACCGCCGAGAGCCTCCTCGCGCGCATCACCGCCCGGCAGACCCCGCAGACCCCGCCGCCGGCCCGCAGGCGCCGCTGGGCCCGCGCCGCCCTCGCGGCCGCCGCCGCGTGCGGGGCGGCCGTCGCGCTCTGGTCGTACGCCGCGCGCGGGGAGCCGTCCGGCACGCGGGCCGAAGCCGCGGGCCGGATCCAGGTGTTCAACGCCGAGAAGACCTGCCGGGACCACGCCGACCGCGCCCCGCGCTGCAGTCTCGGCCTCGCCATCGACCCCCTCAAGCCGTACACCCCCGACAACGTCGTACCCACCCGCGTGTGGCACGGAGAGGTCCTCGACGTCGAGTGCCTGCTTCCCAAGGGCATGCCCATCGTCGACGAATCGGACGCCGTCTCCCTGGAGTGGTACCGCGTCCGCCTGCCCCGGGGGTCCGCCCGCACCACGGCCTGGCTGCCCGCCGTACGGACGAAGGACCGGCCCGTCGTACCGGAGTGCCCGCGCCCCACCGCCGGAAGCTGACGGGCCTTCGGGACGGGGGCGGGCCCGTCCCCCGAGTCTGGCGGCCACCGCCGGGCGCTGTCACTCCGGAGCGTTCCGGATGCCTGCGCCCCGCACCCCGCCACTAGCTTGCCGTCTGCCCGTCCTCCCCCGGAAGGAAGAGAACCGAGCACATGGCTGCCACGCGAACCACCCTGCCCGGCAAGGCCCTTGCCCTCGCCGCCTCCCTCGCTCCCCTCGCCTCCCTCACCCTGCTGGCCGCGGCGCCCGCCGCCACGGCGGCCCCCGCGCGCCCCGCCGATGCCGTCCAGAGCTTCAAGAACCAGGCGACCGGCCGCTGTATGGACGACACCTCCGACGGGTTCCGCACCTGGAGCTGCAACGGCAGCAACCCGCAGATGTGGACCGTGCACGTCTGGGGCGACGGCACGCGCCAGCTGCGCAACAACAACACGGGCCGCTGCGTCGAGGACACCGACAACGGGTTCCGCACCGTCGGGAGCTGCAACTCCAGCCCCGAGCAGAGCTGGTGGGTCAAGGTCTGGGGCGACGGCAGCGTCCGCCTCCAGAACCAGGCCACCGGACGGTGCATCGACGACAGCTCCCTGGGCTTCCGCACCTGGGCGTGCAACGACACCCCGTACCAGAGCTGGTTCTGACATCCCCTCACGAAGGAGCAGGCAGGTGCGTGGCGCAGCAGCCGAACGACGACGCGCAAGGCCCCCCATCGCGGTGGCGCTGGCCTTGGCCGCCGTATCCGCCCTCGGACTGAGCCCGGGCGGCCCGGCCTCGGCCCACGAGGCACCCGGCGTACCCGGCGGACCCGGCCCTCTCGGGCATCCCGCGACGGCCGAGATGTTCTGTGCGATACCTCCCGAGCGGGACATCGCCGTCACCCGCACGGTGTACGAGGTCGGTCAGCGGCGCGGCGTGTCCGACAAGGTGATGCTCGCCGGCTTCGAGACCGGCTGGGTCGAATCCCGCATGAACAACCTGGACTGCGGGGACCGCGACTCGCTCGGTGTCTTCCAGCAGCGCCCCTCGCAGGGCTGGGGCTCGCCCGAGCAGATCCTCGACGTCGACTACGCGGCGAACAAGTTCTTCGAAGTGGCCCAGCAGATGGAGCCCGGCATGGAGGGCGGCAGCGCCGGCGAGCTGGCCCAGGCCGTCCAGCGCTCCGCCTACCCCGAGCGCTACCCCCAGGCGGAGGGCGTCGCCCGGCAGATGCGGGACGAGGCCTTCCAGCCGTACGGCTCGATCGGGGCGAAGTTCGCCGCCCTCGGCGGCGCGGGCGGCCCCCTCGGGGATCCCGTACGCGCCGAGGAGGACGCGCTGCTGGGCGGGCGCTTCCAGGCGTTCCGCAACGGCATCGTGATCTGGCACCCGGACGCGGCGTTCGCCGTGTACGGGGACATCCTGGCGCGCTTCTGGGCGACGGACGCCGAACGGCAGTGGGGTTTCCCGACGATGGACGAGGCCGACGCGGGCCAGTCGCCGGGCGGGACCCGGGGCCGGTACCAGTCCTTCGAGAAGGGCCTGTTCCTCTGGTCCGCGCAGACGGGCGCGCACGTGGTGCACGGGGCGATCCACGACGCCTTCCGCACGGGCGGCAACGAGCGCGTCCTCGGTTACCCGGTGACCGAGGAGACGGACGAGGCGGGCAACGGCAAGGCCCAGAAGTTCCAGAACGCCACGATCCACTGGAACCCGACCAGGGGCACCTGGATCACCGACAACTGACCGGGAGACAGCCATGAGAGCGCCGACCCTTCAGCGTGTGATCGGGGCGATGGCACTGGCCCTGGCCGCCCTCGTGATCTCCTTCTCCGTACCGCAGACCGCGAGCGCGGCCCCGCGCGGCGGCTCCATCGGGCGGGGCGAGGTGATGGACCGGGCCTGGTCGTGGATCGCCGAGCAGGTGCCGTACAGCCAGAGCGGCTGCCACGAGAACCAGTTCGGCTGCTACCGGCCGGACTGCTCGGGCTACGTGTCGATGGCCTGGCGCCTGGACTCGTCCCTGACCACCTGGACCCTGTGGAACGTCACCTCCGACATTCCCGCGAACGAACTCCAGCCCGGCGACGCCCTGTTGCGCGACTCGGGCGGCACGGACCACGTCGCGCTCTTCGTCCGCTGGGCCGACGAGGCCCACACGCGGCCGGTGGTGCGCGAAACGTACGACTTCGGGCACGTCCCCGAGGAACGGGTGTGGAACGACGGCCTGCGGGGCTTCACCCCGCGCCGGTACGACCAGCTGGACGACCTGATGCCCTACGGCTCGATCGGGGCGAAGTTCGCCGCCCTCGGCGGCGCGGGCGGCCCCCTCGGGGAGCCCGTCGCCGGCGAACGCGATTCCATGATGGGCGGGCGCTTCCAGGCCTTCCGCAACGGCATCGTGATCTGGCACCCGGACGCGGCGTTCGCCGTGTACGGGGACATCCTGACCCGCTTCTGGGCGACCGACGCGGAACGCCGCTGGGGCTTCCCGGCGACGGACGAGGCGGACGCCGGCCAGTCGCCGGGCGGCAGCCGGGGCCGGTACCAGTTCTTCGAGAAGGCGCTGTTCCTGTGGTCCCCGCAGACCGGAGCCCACCCGGTCCAGGGAGCGGTCTACGAGGCCTTCCGCACGGGCGGCAACGAGCGCGTCTTCGGCTACCCGGTGACCGACGAGACGGACGAGGCGGGCAACGGCAAGGCCCAGAAGTTCCAGAACGCCACGATCCACTGGAACCCGGCCAGGGGCACCTGGACCACCAACGACTGATGGAGGATTTCGTGAACGAGCAGCGCCCCACCCGCAGGAGCGTCCTCAGGACCGTCGGCGGACTCTCCGCCGCCATGGCGCTGGGCGCCGGAGGCGTCCTCGCCTCCGCCACGGCGGCCGGCGCGGTCGGCGACGCCGCCGGTCTGCACATCGTCGACCGCGGCGAGGCCGACCCCCGCATGTGGTACTACCGCTTCGCCACCAACGAGATCGGCTGGCAGCCCGCCGTCAACGTCCTGCTGCCCGACGACTACCACTTCAGCGGCCGCACCTACCCCGTCCTCTACCTCCTCCACGGCGGCCTCCAGGACTTCATCACCTTCGACGTCGCCGGAGTCCGCGCCTGGACCGCCGGCAAGCCGATCATCGTGGTGATGCCCGACGGCGGACAGGCGGGCTGGTACTCCAACCCCGTCACCACCAACGTCGGCCCCCGCAACTGGGAGAGCTTCCACATCAACCAGCTGATCCCCTGGGTGGACCAGAACTTCCGCACGTTCGCCGAGTACGACGGCCGCGCCGTCTCCGGGTTCTCGATGGGCGGCTTCGGCGCGCTGAAGTACGCGGCCAAGTACTGGGGCCACTTCGCCTCGGTCAGCTCCCACTCCGGCCCGGCCAGCGTGCGCCGCGACGGCGGCGCGGTGGTCCACTGGGCCAACCTGTCCGCCGCGGTCAAGGACCTCGCGGGCGGCACGATCTACGGCGCGCCCTGGGACCAGGCACGCGTCACCGCCGACAACCCGATGGAGCGGATCGAGAGCTACCGCAACAAGCGGATCTTCCTGGTCGCCGGCACCAGCCCCGACCGCACCAACGCCTTCGACACCTTCAACGAGACCCAAGTACTCGCCGGTCAGCGGGAGTTCCGCGACGCCCTCGGCCGCGCCGGCATCCAGCACGAGTGGTACGAGGAGCCGGGCGGCCACATCATCCGCGACTACATGATGATCCGCGACATCGACGGCATGATCGGCCGCCTCCGCAGGGCGTAGGCGCTCCCCGGGGGCTCCGCGATCCAGGAGCCCCCGGGCGCCCGGTCAGCCCGTCATCGCCTCCGCCCGGGCCGGTGCGGCCGGTGTGGGCGGGGCGAGGCGGCCCGTGCGGTGGAGGGCGTAGAGGGCCGCCGAGCAGCCGAGGCCGAGGGTGAACAGGGCCAGCCACGGCAGCGCGGACATCCCGGCCGAGCGGGCCGCGTCCAGCGCCGCTCCCGTGAGCAGGTTGCCGAGCGCGATGCCCACCCCGCACACCGTGTTGTACAGGCCGTAGTGGGTCGCGACGAGCCGGTCCCCGCACAGCCGGACGATGGTGTCCATCTCGAACGGGTAGGCCACCATCGTGCCCACCGCCAGCAGCAGCGCGGACAGCGCCGGCGGTACGACGGCCGGCAGCCGCGCCCACAGCGGCGAGTCCGGTGCCGGCAGCGCGGTGGCGGCCAGCAGCGGTACGAAGGCCACCCCCATGGTCAGCAGCCCCCAGGTCAGTGCCCGGCCCGGCTCCATGCGGGCCTTGCACCAGGCGGTGACCCGGGTCTGGAAGAGGATCGTGCTCAGCCCCGAGACGGCGAACAGCACGGCCACCGCCGCCGTGCCGAAGGTGCCTTCCCCGCCGAGGCGCCGGACCTCCAGCGGCAGCGCCAGGTAGACCTGGAACGTCATCACGTACGAGCCGATCATGGCCAGCGAGAACAGCAGGAACGGCCGGTTGGCCAGGATCCGCCGCCACTGCGTGAGCACGCCCTCGCGCGGACGGGTCTCCCGCTCCCCGGCGTCGTTGCCCCGCCGCGCGGGCAGGGCGCGGATCTGGACGGCGCTCAGCACGGCGAAGATGCCCGCCGCCACCAGGCAGGTGACGCGGAAGTCCACGCCCGTCAGCACCATCCCCACCAGCGGCCCCAGCAGGATGCCCGCCTGGTAGAAGACGTTGAACAGCGCGAACGCCTCGACCCGGCGCTCACCCGCGTCCGCCGCCAGGTACGCCCGCGTCGCCGGGTTGAACAGGGCCCCGGCCAGACCCGTCGCGGCCGAGGCGGCGAGCAGCGCGGGCACCGAGTCGACCAGCCCGAGGGTCGCGAACCCGGCGATCCGCAGCACCAGCCCGGCGATGATCATCGGCTTGTAACCGAGGCGGTCGGCGAGCGTGCCGCCGATCAGGAACATGCCCTGCTGGCTGAAGTTGCGCACCCCGAGGATCAGCCCGACCGTCCAGCCGGCCAGCCCCAGCGGCCCGGCCAGGTGCGTGGCCAGGTAGGGCATCAGCATGTAGAAGCCGAGGTTGATGGTGAACTGGTTCACCATCAGCAGCTGCACGCTGCCCTCGTACGAACGGACCTGCGCGATGGTGCTCCTCATCAGGCCCGCTCCTCCGCCCCGTGCAGCGCGAGCGGGTCCACCACGGCCGTGCAGCGGGTCCAGCGGGTGACCTCCTTCTCGTCCAGTCGGCCGATCCGGTCGGGCTCGTCGGCGGGAGGGGAGTCCAGCAGGCCGTGCGCGGCGCAGTAGTCGTCGTCGTACACGGTGCCGAGGTAGCGCTGCGGCCCGTCCGGGAACACCGCCGCGATCCGGGTGTCCTCGGGCAGGGTGCGGGCCAGCCAGCCGGCCACCAGGGCGACGGCCCCCACGCTCCAGCCGCCGGCGGCGTAGTGGGAGGCGGCCAGCTGGCGGCAGGCCCACACGGCCTCGCCCGGGGCGACCCAGTGCACCTCGGAGAACTGCTCGTACGCGACGTTGCGCGGGTAGATGCTCGATCCGAGGCCGCGCATCAGCCGGGTCCGGGCGGGCTGGCCGAAGATGGTGGAGCCCACGGTGTCCACGCCCACCAGCCGGAGATCGGGATAGAGCTGGCGCAGCACGCGCGAGACCCCCGCCGAATGCCCGCCGGTGCCCACGCTGCACACCAGGACGTCGATGTGGCCGAGGTCGGTGGCCAGTTCGAGCGCCAGCGGGGTGTACGCGGTGGTGTTGTCGGGGTTGTTGTACTGGTCCGGGCACCACGAGCCGGGGTACTGCCCCATCAGCTCGGTGACGCGGTCCCGGCGGGCCTGCTGCCAGCCGCCGGAGGGGTGGGGTTCGGAGACGACGTTGACCTGGGCCCCGTACGCCGTCAGCAGGCGGGTCATCGACGGCTCCAGGCCCGGGTCGGTGACGAGGGTGACGGGGTGCCCGTAGACCATGCCCGCGAGGGCCAGGCCCAGGCCGAGGGTGCCGCTGGTGGACTCGATGATCCGGGCCCCCGGCAGCAGGTCGCCCCGGGCCCGGGCACGCTCGACCATGTGCAGGCCCGGACGGTCCTTGATGCCGCCCGGGTTGAAGCCCTCCAACTTCGCCCAGAACCCGCGCCCCGCCGGGGCGAGGGGTTGCGACACGCGCAGCATGGGCGTGTTGCCGACCAGCCCGGACAGGGTGGCGCGGGAGGGGTGGGTCACGTCGGTGGCCGAAGAATGCATTGTTCCGCTCTCGTTCGATGATGCGTCGGTTGGTCGCTCATGCGGATGCCGACCTCGGACGGGACGGGGCCCCGCCCGTTGGGCATACGTCAGCCGTTGCGAAGGGAACTACGGGAGCGGACTAGAGCCGCCATCGACAGACACTGGTCAGGATCGAGCGGCCGGAACGGGCCGTCGGAGCCCTCGCGGCCCCGGCCGGCGGCGCCGGTGCCGCCCGCGCCGCGACGCCCGGGCCCGTGCGCCCGCGTGCCGCCCGGCCTGCGGCGTTGTCCACCGCACCGGGAGCCGTACGGGCGGATCCCGGGACCGGGGCGCAGGACGAACCGTGCTCCGGATGGGGATGTGGCCGCCCTTCAGGCGCCGTCGGCCCGGACTGCGGCGCGGCTCCAGCGGCCCACGACCCGGCCGGGACGGCTCCGTGCCCGGCGCCGCCGCCCGGATCCGGGGCCCGGAGCGGGTGGGGGAAGCAGGACAGGGCGGCGAGGAACAGGGCGGTCAGCAGGGCGCCGAGTACGCCGGGTGCCTGGGAGGCACCCGGAGGGGGCGGGCCCGGACGGGGCGGGGGTACGCGGGGGTGGCGCGACACAGTTCCTCCGTGCGGCGGGCACTCCCCGGCCCGGACGGGGCGGGGGAGCGGCGGGGATCGCGGGAGCGGCCGGCACGGCGTTCCACCGCGCGGACGGGCCGCGCGCGGGTCGCCGTACGGAAGGTCCCGCCGCCTACACCCGCAGGACCGCCGGAGCCGCCGGAGGCTCCGGGACGGATCCGGACGCGCCGGACCGGCCGGGCACGGGAAGGTCCCGACGGCCCTCGGGGGCACACCGGGTGAGGGCGCCCGACGGGGCGGGCGGGGCGTCCACCACGGAGCCCTGCCGGGGCGGCACGGGCGCGCACTCGTCCGCCGGACGGTCGGAGCCGTGGCCGTGGCCGTGGCCGTCGACGGAGGCCGCCTGCGGGACTCCAGCGGCCGGGGCGGGGGCCGCGGACGCGGTCGCCGGATGCGCGGAGGTGCCCGTCGCGTGGGCGCCGTGCGTGCAGATCAGGCCCAGGAACAGCAGGGTCAGCCCGAGCAGGTGCAGCAGACCCGCCGCCCGGCGGGCCGGCGGCGGCGTGTGCTGCGCGCGGGCTGTGACCACGCGGTGATCGTAGCTTCCCCGGGGGTGTGATGACGGGACGTCAACCGGACAAACCGTGGCCGACGGAGCACCCCCGGCGCCCGTATGGCGGATCTGCGCCCGGAAGCCGGGGCGGCGGCGCCGACAGGGGATACGGATACGGGAACCACCGCGCGCCCGTCCGCCCACCTGTCCCAGGGAGACCCCGATGACCTGCATCAACCGCCGTGACCTGGCCCTGCTGGCCCTCCGTACCGCGACCGGTGCGGTGCTCATCGCCCACGGGACGCAGAAGCTCTTCGGCTGGTTCGGCGGCCCGGGCCTGGAGGGAACGGGCGCCTGGATGGACCAGATGGGCTTCAGACCCGGACGGGAGAGCGCGATCGCCGCCGGTCTGGGCGAGGCGGGCGGCGGGGCACTGCTGGTGCTGGGCCTCGCCACCCCGGCCGCGGGCGCCGCCGCGGCCGGGGCGATGGCCGGAGCGGTGTCCGTGCAC